>NZ_ANPF01000002.1:0-138453 GCF_000328325.1 Halobacillus sp. BAB-2008
GCCGCCAGCGTTCGTCCTGAGCCAGGATCAAACTCTCCATAAAAGTGTTTGACTTGCTCATTTTGCACACCGAATGTGCTTGTTTGAATTCCCTCTATATAATAGAAAGAATGTTTGACGTACTGGTTGGTTCGTTCAGTTTTCAAAGATCGAATTGTTGTCGTTCGCTCGAAAGCGACCTTTACATCATAACATTTAAAGCGATGTGATGTCAACAACTTTTTTCGTTTTTATTTCTTTGTCGTTTTTAGCGACAAGATAAATCTTAACATGTTTCGCTTAAGTAAGTCAATACTTTTTTTGAAACATTGTATTGCTTCGTTTGCGTTGCACCGTTTGTTCTTGATGCGACGCTTAATAATATAGCACGGTTTAAAAGTTACCGTCAATAGTTTTATTTAAAAAAATCCCCTTTCTCAATTTAAGAAAGAGGTTAACAGAAAAGCACAAGGTTAATCCGCTGCCGGTTTATAGGTTCTATGGAAGATCTGCGGTCCTTTCGTCTCTTGCAGTATGACGTTTAACACGCCTTTATCGACCAGATATTCAATCATAGATGATAAATCCAATATATACTCCTGTATTTCAGGATGCACTTTCAATTCACCGAATGACCAAGGTTCTTCCCTCTCATTCATCAGGGTGAGCAGATGGCGGGCACTTGCTCTCGAACGTTTGCTGACGGAATGTTCTACGGCAAGAATCATCAATTGGATTCGTTTATCCGTCGGTTCCCCGCTCTCAATCAATTCCTGATACAGCTTATAAATCTCCGGTTCGATCCGCTTCACCTGGTTCCATACCGTGACCTCCGGATGAAACCCTTTCTCTATAATAGCCAGCCGGGCGAGATAGTGCAGGGAATGAACCATACGGCTGTAGGAATCCAAGTACTGCCCGGAATCGTACAAATCTTTGGATTCACTGTAACTTCGAATCAGCTTTGCAAACTCGATCGCTTTCTTCAAATCACGAGTCTTCTGTGGGAATTCCCTTAAGTTTTCTTTTAAGTGGCTTACATACTCATTTCTTTCAAATACAATCGTCCCGTTGATGACCCATTCAACAGAACGGCGGTAGGAGCTGGTGTCGATCCAATGCTGAAGCAATGTTTCATCTACTATATGCATGGCTGCCGATTTATTATCGAATTCGTAATGTTTTACATACCATAATTCTTCCGCATCCCTGACAATAATGAAAAGAATAACATCGAAATTATCGGTAACAGGGCTGATCGGCTTCATCTTCTCCAATAGCAGAATACCGAGTGTATTGCTTTGGCTCGCGCGCTCTTGATAGATCGGGCGTAATACATCTTCCATTTTTCTTCCTCCAGATTCAGTTTCCCTTACGTATCTTTTTATTCGCTGTTATTTGGCAAATTCCTTTTTTCCATGCGTATTTATGGCAGGAAAAATATGCTATACTACTTGGTAGATACGAAGGAGGGACCGGCATGGCCTTGAAATACAGCAGCAAGATCAATAAGATTCGTTCCTTTGCTTTCTGGCTGATTTTTCTGGGGATTGGTGTCATGTATATCGGCATCGTCTTCAAACAGACTCCTTGGTTAATGACTGTCTTCATGATTCTGGGAATGTTGTTCGTCGGTTTGAGTACCGTCGTTTATTTCTGGATCGGTTTATTGTCGACAAGGACCATCCAAATCATCTGTCCTTCCTGCGAGAAGCCGACAAAGATGCTCGGAAGGGTGGATGCCTGCATGCACTGCGACCAACCACTGACCATGGATCCGTCCTTGGAAGGCAAAGAATTCGACGAACGCTACAATTCGAAACGATACAAACGACAAAAACCGAAAGAACAGTCCTGATTCAGAAAGAGCCGCTATAGGATAGCGGCTCTTTCTATTTGTACATATAAAAAAACTGAAAGCGAAGGCTTTCAGTTTCAATGAGAATTCTTCGATTGACAGTCGGAACATACTCCGTACACTTCCATGCGATGATGACTAACATTAAATCCAGTCACCTGTTCGGCCAATGATTCTACTTCGTTCAAGCTTGGGTAGTGAAAGTCGACAATCTTACCGCATGATTCGCATATCGCATGATAGTGATCACTGGTATTACAATCAAAGCGGCTGGATGAATCTCCGTAGGTCAATTCACGGACAAGGCCGATATCTTTAAAGACGCGGAGATTATTGTAAACCGTAGCTACGCTCATGTTTGGAAATTTACTTTCCAAGGCTTTGTAGATTTCATCAGCTGTCGGGTGAGTCATAGAATTCAGCAGGTATTCAAGCACCGCATGACGCTGTGGAGTAATCCTCACACCAGAGCCTTTCAATGTATCAACGGCTTCTTGGAGTCGATGATCTGACACAGTCATGCACCTCGCTTTCATTAACTGATTCTTGATTTATAATATTATTAAATTAGAATCCTTACAATTAGTGTAACCTCTGATAAAAGCTTTTGTCAATATAAAGACAGCTGCAGATGTTTACACGTCAGGGTTCAGCAGCGACTCTCTGCCGCCAAGCTGCTTATTGATATAGCGTGCTGCAACAAAGAGGAAGTCCGAAAGACGATTTAAATAGGATACGACCAACGGGTTCTGCAGGTCTTCCTCAAGCGCGACAGCAATCCGCTCCGCGCGCCGGACGACTGTACGTGCCAAATGGAAAGAAGCCGAAGCCTCATGCCCGGAAGGTAAAATGAAGTTCTTCAACGGATCCAAAGACTGATCCCACTCATCAATCTGGTTCTCAAGCAGATCGATATGCTCTTTCTTCACCTTCCACATCACTTCCTTCCCTTTAGGGGTGGCAAGCTCCGCGCCAACGTGGAACAATACAGTCTGGACGTTTTCAAGCGCCTGCATAAAAGCATCTTTATCGGCCCAGTCTTCCTTTCTCAAATAGCTTAATGCAAGACCTATATGGGAATTCGCTTCATCACACGTTCCGTAAGCTTCTACGCGGACATCGTTCTTCGGTACTCTCTGACCATAAATCAAGGACGTCTGCCCCTTATCTCCTGATCTTGTATAAATTCTCAATTTCAGTACCCCCGTTTCGTGTCGATTATATTTTGCAGTTCGCCCTCTCCACTTAGAAAGACGGACAGATTATCTTCAAACAATTGGAATCCTCTCGGCACATACCCCGGCGAAATGCCGGAAAGATGCGGAGTGACAGTGACTTGTTTTTCTTCCCAATAAGGATGCCCCTCAGGCAGCGGCTCTTCCTCCATTACATCAAGAACAGCATGAGCGATATCCCCGTTCCTGACCGCTTCCAACAAGACATCAGTCGCCACCAGATCCCCTCTTCCCATATTCAGAAAGATACAGGTTTCCGGCATGGCAGCGAAGTGCTCCTTCTTTAAAAGGTACCTTGTCTCTTCGGTACTCGGAAGGACAGCGACAACGAAGTCAGCCAGCGGAAGAATCAAGTCCATTTGTTCCACAGGAAAAACACGATCGAAATGAGGACGCCGCTTTCCTGATTTGGAAATGCCTGTCGTCTTCATATGAAACGCCTTCCCAAGGCGGGCAACCTCCTGGGCAATCGCTCCTGTTCCGAGCACGACTAATTTCTTCTCGCTTATTTCTGTCATGGTCAGACGCCTGTCCCACTTATGCTGTTTCTCATTCTCCATGAGCGTTTTTGCCTGTCTGCTGACCTGGAGCAGCATGGAAATGGCATACTCCGCCATCGGCCTGGCATGAATACCGCGGACGTTCGTAACTAGAATTCCCCGCTTTTCGATGTCTTCAAACGGCATCTTATCCATCCCCGCCGATAGCACCATAATCCATTTCAACTTTTTAGCGGCGGTGATTTTAGTTTCGTCCAAATCCTCGCCGTATGTAATCAGTACATCTGCATCTTCAAGGTAATGCACCCCTTCATCCATTCCGTGGCAGAAGCAGAATTCAGCCTCGGAAAACCTGGTCCGAAGGTTATGTTGTATTTCATCCGGTACACGTTTAATGACGGAAACGATCTTCATAGAGTTCCCTTCTTTCCTTGGTTTTGTGCAAAAGGAAACCATAGTCCCTGCATGACTATGGTTTCCTTCTCAATTATTGCAGGTTTTCACGAATGTATTGGAGCGCTGCTTCGACATGGCCCTCAACCTTCACTTTACGGAACTCTTGTGCAAGATTCCCTTCTTTATCAATAATGAAGGTGGAGCGTTCGATACCGTAATATTCTTTACCGAAGTTCTTTTTCAGTTTCCATACACCAAACTGCTCGGATACTTCCTGGTCTTCATCGGCCAAAAGTAAAAATGGCAGATCATGCTTATCAATGAATTTTTCATGGGATTTAACTGGATCGGGGCTTACTCCCAGAATTACAGCATCCACGTCGCCGAAGCTCTCGTGATGGTCACGGAAATCACACGCTTCCGTTGTACATCCCGGCGTCATGTCTTTCGGATAAAAGTACAAGACGACGTTTTTCCCTTTATAATCGGATAGTGACACCTGCTCCCCATTGCTGGCAGGGAGTGTGAAATCTGCTACTGGCTTTCCTTGTTCAACTGTCATGAAGGACCCTCCTAAATGAATTCTACCTTAAGGGTACCTCATATGAAGACAAACTTCCAACATCAACGATCTGCCTGATGCTTCTGCCACACTTTTGCTACGAGGGCAGCAGGAAGTGTATAACCGATCATCGCTTCCAGAATAGCGATCCACTTCCCTATCCCGACAGGAATCATATCCCCATATCCTACAGTAAATAAAGTAATGCCGCTGAAATAAATGCTGCGCGCAATCTCCCCCATCCAAAGCGGCTGATAAAGGCTGGATTCAATTCGATAAACGGCCATTCCCTGATTCAGAAGGGCGGCATATATAATTCCGAACCCTATCATGACGATGGCGTAGAGAAGCATAATGGAAATGAAGAGCTGAAAAGAGAAGATCTTATGCTCGAATTCCAAAGAAACGAAGATCTGCCTAAGGCTTGCGGCGATCAAAACAAGTGCGGCCACAGTAATGATGATAGTAATCATGGCATGCTCCCTTTCCCAAGGGCGGAAGGATCACAAGGCCCTCCTTTTCTCTTATGAGGGCTTGTACGATTTTATGCTACTCTCCCTCCGTCACTTTCTTATGAAAAACCGGGCGAATGCACATCCCGCTTTACCGGACCCTGCATACGATACTGTAAACAATGGAAAGGGGGAATTGTGAATGGGTTACGGATATGGCGGAGGCTTTGCGCTAATCGTTGTTCTTTTCATCCTTCTAATCATCGTTGGTGCAGCGTTCGTATACTAAAATCGATACACTAACCTACTTACGTTAAATCGTAAAGGTGGCTATCTTTTTCCGGTGTAAACGATCGGTTACTGTTTCAACGCTCTAGAGTGAAGGAACCGGAAGAAAGACATCCTCTCAGGATGTCTTTTTCCATCTGTCTTCATGAATGGACAAGCATGCTACAATGGTTAGGAAGGAAGAGGTTATAGGAGGTTTATAAAATGAATTTCACTTCATCAGAACAATTATATAAAGAAGCACAGGAACATATCGTCGGAGGGGTAAACTCTCCGTCCAGAGCCTACAAAGGTGTCGGCGGCGGTTCTCCGGTTTACATGGAGCGCGGGGAAGGATCCCGCTTCTATGATGTAGACGGGAATGAGTTCATCGATTACCTGGGAGCTTATGGCCCGATCATCACCGGACATGCCCACCCTCATATTACAGAAGCCATTGTGAAAGCAGCCCACAACGGAGTTCTCTATGGAACGCCGACTTCTCTTGAGAACCGGTTTGCGAAAATGCTGAAAGACGCCATCCCGTCTCTTGATAAAGTCCGTTTTGTTAATTCAGGTACGGAAGCGGTGATGACGACGATCAGAGTGGCGCGCGCGTACACAGGCCGCAATAAAATCATCAAGTTCGCTGGTTGTTACCACGGCCACTCCGACCTCGTACTTGTGGCAGCCGGATCCGGACCATCCACTCTCGGCACCCCTGACTCTGCCGGCGTTCCGAAAGCCATTGCCCAAGACGTCATCACCGTGCCTTTTAATGATATCGAGCCATTTAAGGAGGCACTTCGTAAGTATGGTGACGAAATCGCAGGCGTTCTGGTAGAGCCGATTGTCGGCAATTTCGGAATTGTGGAACCAAAACCGGGCTTTTTACAACAGGTAAACGATCTGGCTCATGAAGCCGGCGCGCTTGTCATATACGACGAAGTCATTACAGCATTCCGCTTTACATACGGCAGTGCCCAGCAGCTGCTGGATATCGAGCCGGATATGACAGCAATGGGTAAAATTATCGGCGGTGGTCTGCCGATCGGGGCATACGGCGGACGCGCAGACATCATGGAACAGGTTGCTCCCCTCGGACCTGCTTACCAGGCAGGAACGATGGCTGGGAATCCAGCATCCATGTCTGCTGGTATTGCCTGCCTGGAAGTGCTGCAGCAGGACGGCGTGTATGTGGAAATGGATCGTCTCGGCAAACGTCTGGAAGATGGTATCCATAAGCATGCAGAAAATGCAGGAATCCAAATCAAAATCAACCGCCTTAAGGGTGCGTTGACCGTTTATTTCACAGATGAAGAAGTGGAAAACTATGAGCAGGCGGAAAATACCGACGGCGAACAATTTTCCAGATTCTTTAAACTGATGCTCGCAGAAGGCATCAACCTTGCCCCGTCGAAATATGAAGCATGGTTCCTCACTACGGCTCATACAGATGAAGATATCGATCAGACATTGGCGGCAGTCGAACGTACTTTTCAGACCATGGCCGATGAAGCATGACCTATCCCCTCCCGTTTTTCCGGGAGGGATTTATTTTATTGTAATTTATCTGAATATTCAATTGATTTAACAAGAATGGCATGCTATGATATATACATAATTCTGAATATTCCCACGAATTATGATCTTTGTTTCATTTCTTTCCCTTTTCATAGGTTCCAGCCAAACAGCTGGATCCCCTCAGGCTTATGCATCTACTTAGCATAAGCTTTTTCTTTGTGTTTTTTTACAACCAAAATAAGGTATAATGGGTTCATCGTTCGTCTGTAGCAGCAGATTGCTACCCATATTATATAGAAGGATGATGTTAGCATGAAACTCGGGGCAAGAATGATGAAGACAGGCTTGGCAGTCGGCGTCGCTTTATATATCGGCCACATGGTCGGATTTGTATCGCCTTTACTTGCTGCTATTGCCGTTGTTTTCTCCATCCAGCCATCCATTTACCGTTCGTACCAGTCTATTATTGAACAACTGCAAGGGAATACCATCGGGGCAATCATCGCTATTGTGGCCGTTTTCACTTTAGGTAATGATCCATTCATCGTTGGTTTTACCATCATTATCGTCATCGGCGTGACGACGACTCTCCGCATGAATGAGAATACCATTTCTCTGGCTGTCGTTGCCGTTATTGCATTGATGGATTCAACCGATCAGACCTTCCTGTACTTTGCAGGCTCGAGGTTTACATCGATGTTGATCGGTATCCTTGCTGCATTTATTGTGAATTTGGTTTTTCTGCCTCCACGATACGAGACGAGGCTGTTTATGAAGATCGATTCCGCCACCACGGATATTTTGCAGTGGCTGAGGGTCACGACCCGCCAGTTATCCGATGAACCTGCGTTAAAGTATGAAATCACACGCATACAGGACAACATGCGCTGGGTAGACCATACGTATCTGCTTTATTCCGAAGAGCGGACCTATTTCAAAGGCACCCGTTTCTCCAAAGGACGTAAACTGGTCCTTTTCCGTCAGTTAATTACAACAACGAAAAAATCATTTGATGTCCTGAAGGCTTTCTACCGGCTGGAACATAAAATTGAGCAGATTCCCGAAGACTTTCAGGATGCGCTCGTCCAAGAGCTGGACAAATTAATCAACGCCCATGAAAAACTGATTTTATCCCTGAAGGGCAGAATTAAACGGACACATAAACAGTCCCTTCGTCAGATTGAAGAGCCGGATATACCACTGTTGGTGGAACGGCTTGTTCATGTCTACGAAGAAAATAACAACCCTGATAAACTGGTATTCCTGCCGCTCGCTTCTCAGTTAATGGAGTATTATTACCAACTGGAGAAATTGAAGAGGCTGTTGAAAAGCTACCAGAATCACCATCAGGATGATTTCATTCAAACAACGGATAAATAAGTTTTTTGACGGAAGAGTATTCCCCGTTGATCCGGCAGACCTAAATATCCATAGAAAAAAAGCTGCCTCCAAGAGGCAGCTTTTTTCTATGGAGAAGACGACAAATCTTCTTCAAATGATTTTTTCCAGCTCGAACTATTTGCTATTTCTAAGCGCCCGACAACGAATGTACTTTACCTTATTTCCTGTTTATTCGTGTCCAGTTCCTGCACCTGATACAGATCATAATAGTGCCCGCGCTGCTGGATCAGTTCTTCGTGACTGCCGACTTCGACAATCTCTCCATTTTCAATCAAGACGATACGGTCTGCATGTGTGATGGTCGACAACCGGTGAGCGACGATAAAGGTCGTTCTTTCCGATGCCAGACGTTCCAGCGCACTTTGAATCAAGCTTTCACTTTCCAAATCCAAAGCGGAAGTTGCTTCATCCAAAATCAACAGAGCCGGATCCTTGAGAAACACCCTCGCAATGGCTACGCGCTGCTTCTGACCACCTGACAACTTCACTCCCCGCTCACCGACGAGTGTATCGTATCCGTTGGTCAATCCCATGATGAAGTCATGGGCATTGGCAGCTTTGGCGGCTGCAATGACTTCTTCATCCGAAGCATCCGGGTTTCCCATCCGGATGTTCATGGCAATGGATTCGCTGAACAGGATGTTGTCCTGAAGTACCATACCGACATTGTCACGAAGGGATCGGGTTTCGTAATCGCGGATATCTTTCCCATCAATCAAGATCCGTCCTGATGTCACATCATAAAATCGCGGAATCAAACTGATGAGCGTCGATTTTCCCCCTCCGCTCATACCGACCAGAGCAATCGTTTCCCCTTTTTCTACATCGAGCGACACGCCCTTCAGTACGTCCGGCTCGTCGTCATCATAACGAAAAGAAACATTCTCTATCTTCACATCCCCATAAGCGTTATCCATCTTCACTGCACCTTCGCGGTCCGTGATGTCATACTTCTCATCCACGAATTCGAATACCCTGTCCATCGACGCGATTGACTGTGTAAGAACGGTCGCCGAGTTCACCAGTCTGCGAAGCGGATTATAGACCCTGTCCATATACCCTACGAACGCAACCATCGTACCGATTGTAAGGGAACCGGTGATGACCTGATATCCGGCAAACGTAATGACGAGAAGCGGCGCCAGGTCCGTGATCGTATTCGTCACGGAGTACGTGTAGGCATTCCAATTCGTATGAACAAGGGCCTTATCAAGAAAATTCTTGTTCTTCCCATTAAATTGGTTCTGTTCATAATCTTCGAGCGCAAAACTTCTTGTCACAGGTACTCCCTGGACCCGTTCATGCAAGTGACCCTGAACTTCTGCCAATGCCTGAGAACGGTCCCTCGTCAGCTTACGTAGTCTGGCGTAAAAGAATTTGACAGCGAATCCGTAAAGCGGGAAGAGAGCGATTGACACAAGGGTGAGCAGTGGATCCATTGTCAGCATAATGATGACAGCTATAACGATCGTAATCATATCCAGCCATATGTTCATAAGCCCGGTAATAACGAACGTCTTCGTCTGCTCTACATCATGGATGACCCTTGATATAATCTCCCCTGTCTTCGTCTTTGAATAGAAACGGAGACTGAGCCGCTGGATGTGATCGAATAAACGCTCCCTGATGTCGTACAGGATTTTATTTCCGATCCATTGAGCCAGATACTGCCGAATGTATTCAATGGGTGGTCTGATGACAAGGAACACAAGAAAAGCTGCGCCCATAAGAAGCAGGAGGTTGTCCATTTTCTCAGAAGCCGCCAGCCCTTGAGCATTGATGATGTCATCAATGACATATTTAATGATTAACGGCATTAATAATGGAATGGAAAACTTAACGATTCCGATCAGAATAGTTATAATAATTTTACCTTTATAAGGACGGACAAATTGGAGATATCTCTTGATGCTGTCCAAACAAACACCTTCTTTCATTTAACCCTGTAACACAAGGAAGCGCACTTTTTAAAGTGCGCGGAGACTGCTTATCTATACGTCAAATAACGCTCGTACCACTGATCGATGAATTCCGGAGAAAACGGTCCTTTTCTCTGCCTGATCCACCGAATTAACGTATCTATATTGTTATATAGAATTCTGTCTAAAACATGCGGATAATTCATCTTACGCTTGTGTACATCATATTCGTCTTCATCAAGGATTTTGAAAGTCATATCAGGAAATACTTTGACATCAAGGTCGTAATCGATGTATTTGATCGTTTCCTCTTCGAAGATGAAGGGAGAACTGATGTTACAGTAATAGTATACTCCGTCGTTCCTTAACATACCGATGACGTTGAACCAATGTCTGGAATGGAAATAACAGATGGCCGGTTCACGCGTCACCCACCTGCGCCCATCACTCTCCGTAACGGTCGTACGATCATTGGCTCCGATAATAACATTCCTTGTTCCTTTTAAAATCGTGGTGCTTTCCCAAACTCTGTGCAGCTGCCCATTGTGCTTATAACTTTGGATTTCAATCCTTTTTCCTGCTTCTGGGCCGGGCATAATATCCCCCCTTCCCTTTCTATCCGCACTACCTTCTTTCCATTATAACGACAAATAGATGGGATTGAAAATAAATAGGACTGCATCAAAAGAAAAGAAGCCGCCTGGCATCCAGGCGGCTCCTTCCATTCGGGGGATTGTGACAGGCTAATAAACAGCCTGGTCAACCTTACCAACGTCTCAGGTTACTTTTTCTTAGCCTGAGATTTTTGGTTCTGCTGCTTTACGTGCTGTGCATCAGTTTCCTGTGCAAATTCAGCACCGTATTGGTTTTGACCCTGAGCAGCTTGTTGGTTCTGTTGTTTTACGTGATTTTTATCAGTACCAGCAGCTGTTTTGTTTTGTTTTGGTTGCTTAGCCATGTGTATCACCTCCGCAAAAATTATTGTGTACAGGAGGCAGGCTTTTCATTCCTCAAAAATAAATTTTTCTAACAAAAAAAGTGCAGGGCCTCCTGACAATGAAGACCTTGCACTTTTTTTCAATTAGTTGGATAGACGTTTCGTTCCAATGTAGCGCTGGCTCCAGTAGTTGCTGGAAAGAGAGCTGATCTCTACACCATTTGTAGAACCAGTGTGAATGAACTGGTTGTTTCCTACATAGATACCGGCATGGGATGCACCAGGCTTGTACGTTTCAAAGAAAACGATGTCCCCGCGTTGACGGCTGGAATCGCTGACGGACGTCATGCGGCTGTCTGCATAAATGGATGCAACCGTACGAGGGATGCTGATTCCTTTTTGAGCAAACACATAGTTAAGGAAACCACTGCAGTCAAACCCGGCCGGAGTGGAACCCCCCCATACGTAAGGCGTACCGATGTGTTTCTTAGCCTCTTGAATAACACCTTCTGCATATCCAGAGTTTGAGCTGGATGCATTTGAGGTAGATGTATGACTAGAGGAGGAAGAAGACGAAGAGGAGGAAGAAGAAACCGTACCATCCACTTTGATCTTCTGACCGACATAAATCATAGAACCGGAAATATTATTCAGGCTGCGCAGTTTAGAAACAGATGTTCCGTATTTATAAGCAATACCGGAAAGCGTATCTCCGCTCTTCACTGTGTAGGAGCTTGCTGAAGAAGAACTGGAAGATGAGCTGGATCCTTTAGACGCAGAGCTGCTGCTTGAACTGTTGGAGCTGCTGCCGGACAAAGAAAGCTTCTGACCAGGATAAATGATGTCACTGGAAAGTCCGTTGATGCTCTTCAGTTTGGATACGGATGTACCGTTACGGGAAGCAATTACCCAAAGGGAATCACCGGATTTAACCGTGTAAGAACCGCTTGTAGAAGTAGAAGTATTAGAACTTGAACTGCTCTTCGTTGATGAACCTTTTTCAACAATCAAATTCTGACCGACATAAATGATGTCTGAATTTAAACCGTTCCAAGATTTGATTTCTGAAATAGATCCGTCATATTGATGGCTGAGTCCCCAAATAGTGTCTCCGGATTTAACTTTATGTAATTCGTCCGCAAATACAGAAGATCCCCACAATGATGCCCCAATCAAAGCTCCGCCGACAGCCGTCACAAGTTGCTTTTTATTCATAATTTATTTAACTCTCCCTATGTATATAATTATTGAAATTATGTGGTCAATTAACCTATGTCCCATTATTCATCTATGACACGTTTTTGTAAATAGCCCGAAACTTCAACAATTACCAACATTTCACGCTTGACACCTTATCAAATAAGGGTTTCTTTGGTTTCATTACAGTTACTTTACAAGTTTGTTACATACGTGAAGGAGTATCGTTGCAGGTATGAGGAATTCGTTGCAGCGCAGACTAGAGCTATAGGAGGAATAGCTATGTATGTAGGTAGAGACTTGTCCGCACTGACGATGGAATCTAAACAGGAATGGCAGGATAAAGAACTCGGTTACTTCCATTATGCCTTATCCCAATCCGCCCCTTATTTGAATGCAGAAGGTGTTACATTGCTCAGGGAGATCAATAACGAAATAAAGCGCCGCGGTCTTAAAGGCAGCAAAGAAGCTACCTGGACCAACGGCACTCATACAGTCATCGATTAATATAGGGATGGGCTTTCTGATGAGAAACTGGGAATGGATATGCTTCAAGCGCTTCTTCATCGACGAAGCGGGCACGGGCACGATCGAGCTCGCCGCCGGTGACGGTAGCTTTGACGACATCCATTTCCCAAATCAAATGGGAAAAGACGTGTTTGATTTGAGTAACCGTCTCCTCAAAGCGAATGCTCAAGCCGTATTCCCCGTAGAACCAGTGGACGGCGGCTTCCATATCAAGGTCTTCCATCGGCACCATTGGATACTGCCACAAGGAGGCCAAAAGACCTTCATCCGGTCGTTTTTCTATAAGCACTTCTCCCTCTTCGTTCGTAATAACCAAGAGCAGATAAGGGTGTTTTTTCTGTTTCTTTTTCGACGTTTTTACAGGTAATTCTTCCTCGATACCTTGTGCGAAAGCCCGGCATTCGGATTGGACGGGACACAAAAAGCAGGAAGGAGATTTGGGTGTACATATGAGGGCACCCAATTCCATCAGTCCTTGATTAAAGGAGCTGGGATCCTCCTGCGAAATAACTCCACGGACGAGGCCTTCAAAAAGTTTCCTTGTGCTCTGTTTAGCGATATCGTCTTCTACATGGAGCACCCGGGATAAGACACGCATGACGTTCCCGTCTACCGCCGGTTCCGGTATATCATAAGCAATACTCAGAATCGCTCCCTTCGTGTAAGGACCGACCCCTTTCAAACTCCCCAATTCATCCGGATCATCCGGGACGACGCCGCCATAATTTTCGACGACCTCTCTCACGGCGTTTTGGAGATTGCGGGCACGGGAATAGTAACCAAGCCCTTCCCACGCTTTCAGAACTTCCTGCTCTTCTGCTTCTGCTAATGCTTTCGGAGTGGGAAACTTAGTCACAAAGTGGTTAAAGTAAGGGATGACGGTATCAACCTTCGTCTGTTGGAGCATAATTTCTGATACCCACACTCTGTAGGGGTCCTGATTCTCCCGCCATGGGAGAATTCTTTGTTCCTGTTTAAACCAATGGATCAGCTGTTCTCTGAACGATCCACCATTGAAATCCTTTAATATGTGCTGTACTCGATCTGTTTTTTTCATTGTTGATCATCCTTCGTGATAAACTACTATTGAAGCTTCCCGGCCAAAGGAGGTAGAGACATGGATACTGCCACACATATAGTCATGGGAGTGGCTCTGGGCGGGCTTGCCACACTGGATCCCGCTGTTCAATCCGACCCGGCTTTATTTAATGCCGTACTCGTCGGTACGATCGTCGGCTCTCAAGCACCTGACTCCGATACCGTGTTGAAATTGAAGAACAACGCTGTTTATATCAGACACCATAGAGGAATCACCCACTCCATCCCTGCTGTCGTTCTATGGGGCATCAGCATTCCGGCTGTCATTCACGCCTTTGTGCCTGAAGTAAGCTTCCTGCACCTGTGGCTCTGGAGTTTCCTTGCGGTTATTCTTCACGTCTTTGTCGATGTGTTCAATGCCTATGGGACACAGGCTTATCGTCCATTTACGAAAAGATGGGTGGCTTATGGCTTCATCAACACCTTCGACCCTTACATTTTCCTGATGCATATCGCAGGGATTATCGCCTGGAACCTCGGTGCATCCCCGGGGCCGATGTGGTTGATCATCTACTTCGTCATTGCCCTTTATTATGTCAAAAGGTATATGGATAAACGGACGATTGTCAAACGGATCCACGCCCACTTCGGTGATGTAGAACAAATCGCGACATCTCCTACGATGAAGCAGAATATTTGGAGAATCGCCATTACGACACCGGACAAATATTACGTCGGCCGCGCTGTTGACGGTGAGATAACGATCCTGGACGAGTTTAGGAACAAACCGATCGATTATGAAGACCCGGTCGTCAAAAAAGCATTAACCGACCATAACATTAAAGCTTTTTTGTCCTTTTCTCCAGTATATCGTTACGAAATGAACTACTACGACGAATATACGGAAGTAAGATTCATCGACCTGCGCTACCGGTCGAGAGGGCGTTATCCATTCGTCGCGCTTGCCCAAATTGATGATGAACACGGAGATAAATTAAAAATACTGAACTCCTATACGGGCTGGGTATTCACGGAAGAAAAGCTGCAGAATAAACTGAGCCCGATGGAGGACAGCAGATAAACAGCAGGAAAGGAGCCCCGTTTTTAGCGGAGCTCCTTTTTGTTTTAATGAAAGTACCCTTTACGCTCAAGCATTTGTTTGTACTTGGGGTTGGTGGCGACGAATTCATGCAGTCTCGGCCCGTAATTATCTATCCAGCGCAGAACGATCTGCTCGGTCACCTGCTTGCCTTGATAATCATGCCCCGCTTTCGCCCTCGTCGTTTCAAAGTCTTCCCAAAGCAGCTCCACCCATGTGGTCGCTTCATCTATAGTCAAATGCTCATTCTTTTCATACAAACGCTCAGCTAACCGCTGATAAATTTCATTCATTTCTACCACTCCAAATTTGCCAATGTTTTCGCATCCATTGTACCACATATCCTCCGATGAGCTACACATACTAACCTTGTCTCCCAAAGAGACACGAGGAGGATGACCGATGCGTAACAAGGCGAAGAATTTTCCTAATGTCAAGATGACACACGCGCCTGATGACCAAAGTGAATACCTTGCTAAACGTCCTGACGGAACAATCAACAACAAGCCCCAGGAACGAGCAGCAAGATCAAGGCACAGGGATGTCAATGATATAGGGAGGAATTATCATGGGTAACCGTATGTTTAACGGAAAAAACTCAGGAATACGTTCGCACCGAAGCCTGAAGCACTTGAACAAGCGAGTGAACGGCGAAACGGAACAGACGCAGGCAGACCAAATCACCGAAGTACAGATGCGTAAAAGAAGCTGATCATACAAAAGCCGGGCCCTTAACGCCCGGCTTTTCCTTATACTATTTTATCTCCCAGCAATGCGATAGGAATCGCTTCTTCTTCCTCTTCGGTAAGCTTCTCTCCCTGCTGGTTCTCCCTATATCCCCAAGCAAAAATACCATTCATATAGTCAATTTTGAATGCAGCAGGCTCCCCTTCTATCCGATACCGTTCTCCCGGATGAAATACGGAGGGGTCCATCATGTAGGACTTTGCCATAATGATCTTCCGTTCATGTACGGCGAACTCGTTGACCATCCCCATCTGCTCCGCCTTCTGGGCCTTTTCCGTCAATTGGGCAATCTCCTGCCTGAGTTCTTCCTGTGTATAATCACTGTATCTTCGTTCCATCCTTGTCCTCCCTTTCTCTGTCTCTTCTTTACATCTTAACAGGATATAGGCACAATGAGTATGGTGAAAGCACGATCAAAGGAGGAGTTTTCATGGAACGCGTATGGATCACTGGTGCCGGGACCGGTTTAGGGAGAGCATTAGCGCACCGTTATGCCGGAGAAGGAAACCACGTCATCTTGACAGGGCGGAACAAAGAAAAGCTGATGCAGGTACACGAAGAGATAATGGAGTATCCAGGAACGTCTGAAATCGTCGTTTGTGACATATCAGACGCGGATTCTGTTGTGGATGCTGTACGTCAGGTCGATCATGCGGATGTATTAATCAACAATGCTGGTGTCGGCATTTTCGGGGAGCTGCAGAATTATACGCCGGAACAAATAGATCTTGTCCTTGATACGAACGTCAAAGGCACCATCCTGCTTACCCAGCATACGGCGTCGATGCTGAAGAAATCAGAAGGACGTGTTTTGAACATCATTTCCACAGCAGGTCTGCGAGGCAAAAGGAACGAAAGCATTTATTGCGCCAGCAAGTATGCGGTCCGTGGTTTCACAGAGAGTCTGCATCAAGAATGGGAAGGGCTTCCGATGACGGCAACCGCTGTTTATATGGGCGGAATGAACACGCCATTCTGGGATCAGTCCGATCACGTAGAGAACCCGGGGCGAATGAAGGGACCGGAAGTTGTAGCGGAACAAATCTTCCAGGAAGATGACGGGCGGAAGGAGATTTTCGTTGATCGTTAAAGGGGAGCAAGAGCGTTTCTCCATTGGAAACCGCTTTTCAAGCAAAAAAAGCTGACCGCAGAGGGCCAGCTTTTTTTGTTAGAGAGAATTACTCTCCAAGGTTTTCTTCTTTTACTTTCGCTACAATTGCCTCTACAGCTTCTGTTTCGTCAGAACCTTCCGCTTTGAAAGTAACTTCCGCACCGTTAGGGATACCAAGAGACATAACGCCCATGATGGACTTCATGTTAACGGATTTACCGTTGTACTCAAGGTTTACGTCGGATTGGAATTTACCTGCTACTTGTACTAGAGCTGTTGCTGGACGAGCGTGCACGCCGTCAGCAGATGTGATTGTGATTGTTTGTTGTGCCATGATTCATTCTCCTCTTTATTTTGTAATTTCAATGATATCTTTATCATTGTGATCGACATGTCCGGAAGCCTTAATGGTTACAGATTGTCCTTCTTCGAGGTTCGTGAAGACGATCGGTGTTACGATAGACGGCGCGTTTTCTTTGACAAAGTCAAGGTCCACTTCCATCATCGTCTGTCCCTGCTTCACTTCGTCCCCTTCAGCAATTCTATCTGTAAACCCTTCCCCTTTCAAGCCTACAGTATCGATACCGATGTGGATAAGGATTTCTGTGCCGTTATCCGCCTGCAGTCCGATCGCATGCTTCGTCGGGAATACGTTCAAGACTTTACCGTTTATCGGCGAAACTATCTTACCATCTTCCGGCTCCATTGCAAAGCCGTCTCCCATCATTTTACCTGAGAACACTTGGTCAGGTACTTCTGTGATCGGCATGATTTTCCCTTTGATCGGGCTGACGAAGTCCAACTCACCTTCTCTGACAGGCATATCGTTATCGCTGACTTCGTTGACAATTTCTTTTACATCTTCCTGTTTACGCGGTGTCTTTCCATCGATGATATCCTGCATTTGTCCACGAAGGGAGTCGGATACAGGTCCGAAGATGGCCTGGATGTTGTTTCCAACTTCCATGACACCGGATGCACCCAATCGTTTCAGACGGTCTTTGTTTACATTACCTTTGTCATTAACAGAAACGCGAAGACGTGTAATACAAGCATCCAGGTGAGCGATGTTTTCCTGACCGCCCATTGCTTCGAGAATTTCATATGGAAGATCGCCCACTTCGCCGTCTTCCTCTGCATTCGCGTCTTCTTTCTCACGGCCCGGCGTCGCCAGGTTGAACTTGAGAATCGCCCAGCGGAATCCGAAGTAATAGATCACGGCAAGGACAAGTCCGACGATGATGACCCACCACCAGTCCGTACGGTTCGGAAGGATACCGAACAGGATGAAGTCGATCAATCCTCCGGAGAAGGTCATACCGATCTTCACATTCAACAGTTCCATGACCATGAAGGAGAAGCCGGCAAATACAGCGTGAATTCCGAAAAGTACCGGAGCTACGAACAAGAATGAGAATTCCAGCGGCTCTGTAATACCAGTAAGGAAAGAAGTCAATGCTGCAGAAAGCATGATTCCTCCGACTACTTTCTTACGTTCCGGTCTTGCCGTGTGGTAAATGGCAAGAGCAGCAGCTGGAAGACCGAACATCATGAACGGGAATTTACCGACCATGAACGTACCGGCAGTGAAGTCCACGCCGTCTTTCAACTGTTCAAAGAAAATCGCCTGGTCGCCACGAACGATATCTCCGGCTGCACTCGTATAGCTGCCGAACTCAAACCAGAACGGTGAATAGAAAATGTGGTGCAGACCGAATGGAATCATGGAGCGCTCGATCAGACCGAAGAAGAACGCGGATATTGTCTGGTTCCCTTCCAGCATCAGACGGGACAGCGCATTCAATCCACCCTGCGCATACGGCCATACGAACAGCATGATGATACCAAGGAATAAAGCAGAGAAAGCGGTAATTATTGGAACGAAACGCTTCCCGGCAAAGAATCCAAGGAACTGCGGCAGTTCAATATTGAAGAATTTGTTGTACAGGGCCGCGGCTAAGATACCGACGATAATCCCTCCGAATACCCCTGTTTGCAGCGTAGGGATTCCTAACACCATTGCATAGGCAGGGTCGGTTACCATATCGGCATCGACGCCTCCCAGTACGCCCATTACGACGTTCATAATCAAATAACCGATGATGGCTGCCAGTCCGGCAACTCCATCCCCTTTTGCAAGGCCGATGGCTACACCGACAGCGAACAGCAACGGCAGGTTATCAAAGACGATTCCGCCGGCTTCCGCCATGACTTGAAGCAATGTCTGAAGCCAAGGTGTTCCGAAGAACGGAACTTTATCGACGAATGAGTCCTGCGCAAAGCTTGTACCGAAGGCAAGCAGGATACCGGCCGCCGGGAGCAGTGCTACTGGTGTCATCAACGCCTTACCTACTTTTTGTAAAGTACCAAAAGCATTTTTGAACATTGTATTTCCTCCTTTTTTAAGTGAATGAAAACAGTTGGACCCGGGATGTATAGTAATAAAACGTTTACAATTATGCCGGGAAACGCTGCACCTGATCAGGCAGGTGCAGCTGTACGACTCGTAATCAGACGAAAAAAAAGCATGAGTACAAGACATTCCGCCTGCAAAAGGGTACACGTATCCCTTAAGCCGTAACAGAATTCCCTTGTACTCATGCCTGATCGCGTCAGTAACACGTACGTCTAGGATTTATGGGTCAACCGCTGCAGATGAATGGTCAAATAAATGGCCTCAGATTCATCTACGGGTTTGTTCAACTGTTTTTGCATCACTTTCATTAACTTCCATGCAAGATTATAGCACACCGGGTACTCCTGTTTCAACATGTCTGCTAAACGAATTTCATCCCCTACGTTCTCCTCCTGATACACACGATCAATTGCTCGGTGAAGATGCTGGACAAGTCTGTGATAATCAATGCTGTTCCGATCAATCGTCAGCTTCATCGTATCTTCGACGATGGATACAAGTCGAGCGATCAGCTGGTTGTGCCTGTTGATTTCTCTCAAGGTTTTGTCCGTGACTGCACTATGGATATGCAGAGCAATAAACCCGATTTCCCCTTCAGGAAACTGCGTACCCATCCGATCGTAAATCATCGTGACGACTTCCATGGCCACCTGGTATTCTTTTGGATAAATCGATTCGATTTCAGATAAGAAAGGATTGGTAAACTGCATGTTCTTTTTCGCGCGATTGATGGCAAAGGCGAGGTGGTCGGTCAATCCGACGTGGATATGCTGGTGCAGTTCCTGCCCCATCCTCTCTTCAATGTGGATGAGAATATCATTCATGAAATCGATCAGCTGCTCATCGATATGAGGCAGAAGGTTAACATACTGTTCTTTCTCTCTCTCGTTACTTAATAAGAAGGTCTTATCGGCTTTGTCAAAGGAAACATCCTCTCCGGATTTCCGGTTAAAGCCGATCCCCTTTCCTATCAATACCACTTCCTCATAAACCGGGTGGGCAGCAATGACAACGTTATTATTTAATACTTTTTCTATCCTTAACTGCTGTTCCATCATGGACCCCCACTCAACACTATTAAAAGCGTTTTCAGCGTTCTCATAACTTCTATCGTATATTCCACAGCGGAATTTTACAAGAGGTTAACATAACAGAGAGGCTTCTCCTTTGTCTGAAAGCGGTTGCGTCGTGTACAATCAGTAAGGTATGTACATCAATGAAGAAACTTGGAGGAGATATATTTATGATCAAACTATTCGTCACAGATCTCGACGGGACCCTTCTCGGCATGGATCACTATATAAAAAACGAAGATATTGATGCATTGAAATGGATGATTGACCACGGCACTCCGCTTACGGTGGCTTCCGGACGTATGGATCACGAAATCGCAGAAGTATTGAAACGTGTGGGCGTCAACGGTCACCGTGTCAGTCAGAACGGTGCTTTCGTTTATGATAACCAAGGACAGGAAATCTACGCAGAAACGTTTGAAGGCAATATGGCGGAAAGAATACTGACTGCCATCGAGAAAGAGCCGATGGTCAAAACCGTCTCCACAGCCGATCAGACCTTTACGGACAAGCACCACGAATGGGTGGATATTATTTCCGAGCAGCTTTTCCATGACATTATCATCCAGCCGGACTTGAAGCAGGAAATCGGCCAAACGATTTTCCCATCCAAGATCACCTTGAATGGACAGGAAGCAGACGTAGTGCATGCCGCCAAAAACATCAAGGAGACGTTCGGTGAAGAGATTGACAGCTTCATTTCCCACGAAACCTGCGTGGACATGATGCCTAAAGGGATCAACAAACGGAACGGAATTCGTAAACTGATTGATAAACTCGGATTAAAACCGGAAGAAGTTGCTTGTGTCGGAGATTCGTTTAATGACATCAGCATGTTCGAAATGACACCACACAGTTATGTCATGGCGACCGCCCATGATGATGTAAAAGCAAAAGCCTCTCAGGTCGTCGACCACGTTCACGAAGCAATCGAAGACTTGGAGAAAAAAGGACTATTGAACAAAAAAGAACAAGCGGCTGACGTCTGAGCCAGCGCTTGTTCTTTTTTAATCTTCCAAATGCTCGTCTAAAAAGCGATCGATCAAATCGAAAGGAAAACCTTTCCTGTATAAACCCGCTTTGATCTTCTGCTTACGCTCGTATCCTTCTTTGGATGCGAACTTACGCTTCAGCTTCTCCCCCTGATAGACGACCGCTTCCCATTCCGAATCCTCCTGCTTTTCATCGGGCAGATTGGCAAGTACCTCCTGGATGACATCCCCGGTAAACCCCTTCTGCATCAATGTCTGCTGAATATTTTGGATTTGTTGACGGTGCGATTTCCGACCATCATGGTTTTGTTTCTTCTCGGCAAATTTCATGGCTTTCTCGTACTGCTTGTCAAACGTATAGTATTCAAGAGCCGCTTCCGCCGCACTGGCAGCCACGCCTTTTTCCATCAATTCTTTCTTGAGAATATGAGGACCTTTGCTTGAGGTCATGATCCTTGTCCGCACCAGCGAAGCGGCAAACTCCTGGTCGTCCAGCAGACGCTCCTTCTTCAATCGTTTGACGATTTCATCTATGTGTTCCGGATCCGCTTCTTTCCCTGTCAAATAGTCACGAATTTCCTTTTCCGACCGCATACGGTAGCTTAAATAATGAATAGCAAGGGTATAAGATTTGTGAAGCGTATCGGTCTGAATCAAAGCGTTGATCAGAGCATCGTCCATCTCCATGTTCTTCTGGAGACGATATTGGACGAGAACGTCTTCATCGACACTGAACCCGTACTCTTCTCCATTTCCCTTATCCATGAAAATATTATATCTATGTTTATGTTTCTTTTGCGTCGTGATTCTAGTGAGCTTAGCCATATCCATCACCTCTTTTTCAGTTTAGCATGTTACCTGGTATGGGAACATGGATTTGAACCGCATCAGAAGCGTAAACTAATCAAGTCTTACTATCGCAAGGAGGAGAATCAATGAAAATTGCTGTTACCGGGGGTACCGGTTTTGTTGGATCGCAGCTGACAGACCAACTGGTTAAAGCAGGGCATGATATTTACATATTGACCCGGAGCCCCGAAAAACATGAGAATCAAGAACGGGTCACTTATGTAGGGTGGCTGAAGGATGAGTACCAACCGGAAAATCACTTACCTGCCCTTGACGCTATTGTTAACCTTGCCGGCCAGTCATTGAACAGCGGACGCTGGACCGAGGAAAGGAAACAGTCGATCCTTGAAAGCAGAATAAAAGCAACCGAGGGTGTGCTCACCCTGATCGACCGCCTTCCCCAACCACCCGAAGTCCTTGTCAATGCTTCCGCCGTGGGCTTTTACGGAAGTTCTCATACGAAAACATTCACCGAAGAGACGACGGAACCAGGGAACGACTTCCTGGCGGACGTAACGGTGAGGTGGGAAAACCTCGCTTCCCAAGCGGCCGATAAAGGAGTACGTACGGTGTATGTCCGGTTCGGAATCATCCTTGGTGAACAGGGAGCTCTTCCGAAAATGATCCTCCCCTATAAGTGTATGATCGGTGGAAACCTCGGTTCCGGAGAGCAATGGATGTCATGGATCCACATCCGCGATGTCGTCGGACTGCTTACATTCGCCCTTCATCATAAGGACACACAGGGACCACTGAATGCCACGGCACCCAATCCGATAAGAAACAAGGATTTCGGCAGGACACTTGCAGAAGTAATGAACCGTCCCCACTGGCTCCCTGCCCCGTCTTTTGCTTTGAAGGCCGCGCTCGGAGATATGAGCACCCTGCTGCTCGACGGACAGTCGGTGCTGCCGAAAAAAGCACTATCTGCAGGATATGAATTCGAATACCCTGAATTAAAAGCTGCCCTTACGTCTATCCTGAAAGAAAGATAAGATGAAGAATCGGATAAAGAGATAAGACCCTACACATATATAGCAGGGACTACGGAAGGGTAATTCCGGGCAGCGGGCTTAGAGAACCGTGCGGGCTCCTGCCCCCCTTGGTAAGCGGCCCAACTTCCAGACGGAAATCACTTCTTAACAAGCCGGAAAAGAACGAAACAAACAGTTTCGTTCTTTTCCGTGAGCCAACCAGCTGAAATCAAGTATAATAAAAGTAATAACATTTGAAGGGCTGTATGTATATGAACACTGTAATTAAGAATGTCCATATTCACCCGATCACCTCCCCTTCCATCCCGAACGGCACCATTTACATCGTGGATGGAAAAATTCATGACTACGGGGTCTCTATCGCCCTGCCGGAACAGGCGGAATACATTGACGGCAAAGGGATGGATCTATATCCGGGGTTTGTCGACGTCCACACCCACCTTGGTTTATATGATGAAGGAACGGGCTGGGCCGGCAGTGATGCCAACGAAACGATAGAAGCGGTCACCCCTCATTTACGAGCCATTGACGGAGCCCATCCATTGGACCCTGCATTCTTCAACGCGAGAAAAGCCGGAGTCACAACAGCGCATATTATGCCTGGAAGTGCGAACATGATCGGCGGGATGACGTCTGTTATCAAAACGGTCGGTCATACGATCAACCATATGATCCTCCGTCACACCGCCGGTCTGAAACTGGCACTTGGGGAAAATCCGAAACGTATTCACTCCCAATCAAAGAATGCATCGATCACAAGACTGGGGATTATGGGGACGCTTCGTGAAACGTTCTATGCGGCGATGAAGGATCCGGATCCCGGCTTGAGAGTACAACCGATCATCAAAGCATTAAACAAAGAAATACCCGTCCGCATTCATGCTCACCGCGCGGACGACATCATCACAGCCCTTCGTTTTGCCGATGAATTTGATCTGGATCTCCGGATTGAGCATTGTACGGAAGGCCACTTAATCGCTGACGAACTGGCAGGAAGGGATTTACAGGTGTCTGTAGGCCCGACATTCACACGCGCGTCCAAGATTGAGCTGCGTAACAAGACATGGCAGACGTATAAGATTCTGCATGATTACGGCATTCGGGTATCGATAACTACTGATCACCCTTACACACCGATCCAATACTTGAACATATGTGCAGCCCTCGCCGCAAGAGAAGGAATGGAAATAGAAGACGCGCTTCGGGGCATTACCATCGTTCCGGCCAGAAACCTTGGTGTAGACGACCGCGTGGGGTCCATTGAAAAAGGAAAAGATGCTGACCTCGTTTTATGGAGCGGGCACCCCTTCGAGTATCTTTCCAAGCCGATATGGACGATGATTGATGGGAAAATGGTATATTTCCAGGAATAATACAGAAAGTAAAACCAGGAACTGTTTCCTGGTTTTTTGTTTTGGGTTTCTATATAACCTATCAGAACCTATACACAGGATTGAAATGTGTGAATAAGGAGAATGTTATAGGTGTGCACCTCCTTTTTTCGTTTTTGAACACGGTTGAAACTGCTGAACAATAACGACAGCAGTGGAGATAAAAAAACTTTGGTAGGAGTGGAGAAATGAAGAAGTTTATTACCTTATTTACTGCTGTCGCTCTTGTTCTCAGTCTGTTTGCCCCATCGGTTTTTGCAGACGGTCATGAAAGTAATGCCATGGTCCGGATTCTGCATGCCTCCCCTGATGCACCAGCCGTAGACGTTTATGTGAATGATGAGGCAGTTGTGGAAGGAGCCGAGTTCAAAGCGGCTACAGATTACATGGAAGTTCCTGCCGGGGAACACAAAGTAGAGATTTATGCAGCAGGAACAAAGGGAGAACAGGATCCGGTCATTTCTACTACCGTAACGGTTGAATCCGGAATGGCTTACACAGCGGCTGCCATTAATAATTTGGACAGCCTCGAATTAAAAGCTCTCCAAGATTCCATGGATTCAAGTGAAGGGATGGCCAAGATCCGTGTCGGCCACTTCATCCCGGGAGCACCAGCAGTAGATGTCGGACCAATTGACGGAGATGCCCTGTTTGCAGGTGCTGAATTCCCTATGGTAACAGATTACAAGGAATTGGAGCCTGGAACGTACGACTTGGAAGTACGGACGACAGACGGCACACAGCTGATCGACTTGTCCGGAACTACCTTGGAATCGGGTAAAGTCTATAGCGCTTTCGCTGTAGGTACAGCGGATAATCCGGAAGTTCTTCTGCTTCAGGATTCGAATGCCATGCCTTCCGAGATGCCTGCGACCGGCTTGGGCGGAACGGCAGCATCCTCTTCCTCCACTATCTGGTATGCAGCAATTTTAGGGGTACTGGCCATGGGTGCTGGCCTGCTGTTCACACGTAAACGTTTCAACACGTAATTGCGCCATATAGTATATTCTCTGGCCCTGGGCTGCCTTGTCTTCTTTATCAGTCTCCTTTTACTGAATACACAAGAAGAAGAAGGCGTCCAGGTCCTTTCTGTATCTGAAGATTCCAGCACCTCTGAGGATATAGAAAGCGCCAAGGAAAGAGAAGCGCCGATAAAGAAAAACTACGAGCAGGCTGTAACCGTCCACAACCGTGTTCAGGAAGGGATCGTTCCTTCCAGATTGGTCATTCCTTCTCTCGGAGTTGATGCGCCTGTCCGTGCTCTTGGTTACACGGAAGAAGGCGGCATGGCTGTGCCGGACAATATTACGGATGTCGGCTGGTTCGAGCCGGGAACGAAACCGGGAAACCAGGGTAATGCAGTGATTGCAGGACATGTCGACGGCAAAAGTGGTCCAGGTGTGTTCTATGACCTTAAAGACCTGTCTTCAGGTGAGGTGATAGAGGTTTACGATCGTACGGGTCAAAAAAAGACGTTCATCGTTTCCCAAGTGGCGGCTTATCCGTATGAGGATGCCCCCATCCGTGACTTGTTTGGACCGTCGAACCAAGCCTCTCTGAATTTAATTACGTGTACCGGTCCTTATGATGCAGATGCCTCTACTTATTCCAAAAGGTTGGTCATCTATTCTGTGGCAGAAAAAACCTCCTCTACCAGCGATCATGGACAACAAAAAAATAATCGTCCAACTTGAAAAAATCCATTCACTTTTTTTAAGTTCTCGATTATTATAAAGTTAGATGTTCATTTATACGTTTTTGGTGTAGGGAAGGCAAATGGTGCGCCACCAGCATGATGCTGGTTCTAGTGGGTTCGATTCCCACCCCGAATTTTTGTGAGCTGTTGATAAAAATTCGAGGGTGGGCCGAATCCGGCTAGGTGCATGCTTTTTTCCCTATGCATCCGGTCCACCCTCCTCATTACAAGGAGGGATTTTTTATGCTGAAAAAACGTGACCTACATGACGCCCCGGTACTTTTTGAATTGATGAGTCATCCCGAAGTCTTTCCGTACGTCCGCCACAAAGCTGCATCAAGTGATGAGTTTTATTTCTTGACGAAGCAGACGATAGAAGCAGAAGATCGGGGGGAATTGATTTCACGTACCATCCTTGATGAGTGGGCACAGCCGATCGGCACGATCAACCTTTTCGACGTGACAGAAGGTAAGGGTTTTCTGGCAACATGGATTGGCAAACCCTATTTCGGTAAAGGTTACAACCAACCTGCGAAAGAGGCCTTCTTTGAAGAATTGTTCTTCCAACTCGGCATCGAAGCGATCTTCATGAAGATCAGGAGAACCAACATCCGATCCATGAAAGCGGCCTTGAAAATCCCTTATGTATCCTTGGCGAACGAAACGTATCCGGAAGTTCTCCAGCAGATCAATGGAGTAGAAGATGTTTATGACTTGTATGTCATTACGAAAGAACAATATATGTTCCATTATTACGGAGACCAGAATCAAGAAGAAGAAATGTTAGAAGCATAAGCCAAGGCTTATGCTTCTTTATTTTAAATAGGCGGAAGTATAGGACGGAACAGGAGCCCGTTTTTCTTTCGGATGCTCTTTCTTCATCCCCTTTAAAGGAATCGACATCTCAGGTGTACCAAACACGCCAGGAGCGACTTCATACTTATTGAATACCAGTACGATTTTGTCTTTTTGAAGATAGTAGGCGGTATTGTCCCTTACACCGCGGAACGTTTTCTGAAAGTACGTATCAGGATCGGATTGGATAATTTTTTCCACAGCTTTGTTTAACCGATCCATGTGAACAACCTCTTTTAAAGGTCTGATCTCCCCTGCTGCTCCATCCACAAAGTTCACAGATGAGACAGTCGAATTATAGCGGTCCCCCCGTGAGATATGAGATGTCATGACAACCGAGAAGAACTCCTTCTCTTCGTAGACAATCGTTTCTTCATAATACAAATAAGGGATGCCTATCGACTCACCTGCGCCCCTCTTGACCATACGGAATTTCTCTTCCAACTTATCGATGATGTCATTGTTCACCCGCTCCTGTATCGCCTTATTCTCCAGTTGCTCAAACAGCGGATAGTCGACATGGATTTCCCAGCCTTCTGTCACTTGATCTTTGTGAACGATTTTGTACTGACTTTCAGCAGCGACACCAGTGCTGTACAATAGAACGAATACAATAGCCAACAGGGCTACATTTAAGCGCTTCAAAGCACATCCCTCCTGTACTTCTTAGCTTATCCCAAAGCGCTAAAAGTAAAGCATCCAGTAGAAATAATTCGAATCATGTCGGATAAACGTAGTACACTATAGACAATCCAACATAAATAAAGGGAGTGCAAGCATGGATCAATCCCCTCTGGTCACTACATCATTCATGTCGAGTCTTCTTACGAAAGACCCTTTGAATGCCGTCTCCTACATATTGGAACAATGCTGTCTTTATTTCAAAGCGGATGGAGCATTCCTTTACCGTCAAGAGAAGGAGGAGGGTATGTTTCATTCATCGTTCGAGCACGTGAACGATTCACGTTTCTACCCACTTCCTGGAATCCAGTGGTACGGAAAGCCCGGGGAGATCCATAACGTTTCTTCCCTCTTTCCAGGCGAAGAAAAGGCAGCAGCGGTTATGCTGCCCTCGGAAAAAGAAATAATTATTCTCGCCGGTCATAATTGTGACATCGAGGCATCAGAAATAGCTGGACTGTTACCCATATTAGAAGCCTGCACCCTTCCATTACGTCAGGGTCCGAAATCGTATTCTTCCCGCGCAAATCGAGAAGAGCGCATTCGCCGTCAGCAGTCGGAGCTGATGAAAATCATGAAAGATGCCCGACTTACAAGGATCGATCTGCTGCCTGCTTTTGAAATGATTTGTAACACAACGATTGAAACCCTCGATACGGACAGAGTCAGCGTCTGGATGTTTGATGAGGCTCGTGAAAACCTTCAAGTGGAAGCTATGAAGGAAAGAGGGGATAGGACCGTTGATCCTCCAATGAAAAACCTTCCCAGGAATGCTTTCCCAGCCTATTTCTCCGCATTGGAGAACGAGCGCACACTGGCTGTCAGTAATACAACACAGGACGACCGGGTCTTTGAGCTGAGCGAAGCTTTTAACCAACCGAATAACGTCCTGGCTATGCTGGATATTCCGATTATCTGCGGTGGCGAAATGGTTGGTGTCCTCTGCTGTGAACAGTTCGACCGCTCGCGTCCATGGGATTTCGATGAGAAAGCTTTTGGTACTTCCATTGCGGATATGGCAGCCTTCATCACCGAGCATGTGAAGCGGAAAGAAGCGGAAATGGAGCTTGAACGAATCGCTTACTATGATTCGTTGACGAACCTTCCGAACCGACATTGGATCGAACATTACCTGGATGACGAGATTCAGAAAGATCAGCCCTTTGCAGTCCTCTATATGGACATTGACCGTTTTTCTGCTTTTAATGAAGAACTGGGGTACCGGGTGGGAGATCAACTGATTATGGGTATAACGAGACGCCTTAAATCCGCTCTTCATGGGAGGGACAAACTTGGATGGTTCCAGGACGGTTTTGTTGTCCTGCTGCATGATCCGGGAGAAGGCATTCAGCTTCATCAGAGGATCAGCCATTATTTACAGCAGTTCCATGCTCCTTATTCTATCGAAAGTCAGGATATATACGTAACGGTAAGTACTGGAGGGGCTGTTTTTCCTGACCATGGAGATTCACCGGCGACCATTATCCGTCATGCGCACCGTGCGAAGACCGCGGCTAAACAAAACGGACGCAGCCAATTTCGGTTCTTTGACCCGGAGATGGATCAGGATCACCTCGCTTACGAACGGTTCCAACTGAATTTAAGAGAGGCGCTTGATAAGGACCAGTTTGAATTGTTTGGTCAGTCTCAGGTGCAAGCATCTACTGGAAAAGTGAGAGGAATGGAAGCTTTGATACGCTGGGAGCACCCGGAAAAAGGTCTGCTCCCCCCGGCATTATTTTTACCGCTTGCAGAGATGACGGGCATGATTGTAGAAATCGGCGAGTGGGTGCTTCAAACCGGTCTTGCTAAGCTGAATGAATTAGAAAACGCCGGCTACACTGGGTTAGTCATGAGTATCAACATTTCGCCGCAGCACTTCGAGCATCCGTCCTTTTTGAAGACGCTCGAAGCAGCGCTCGCCCAGTCAAGGGTGAACCCTTCTCAATTATTACTGGAGGTGACCGAACAGGTTGCCTTCCGACAGGAGAGCAGGACGGTGGAAACCTTAAGGAAAATGGAACGTATGGGCGTCCAAATCGCCATCGATGATTTTGGTACTGGGTATTCGTCGATGAAATACTTAAGCCTTTATCCAATTCATACGCTGAAAGTCGACCGCAGCTTTACGAAAGATCTGCTGCTCAAAGATAAAAGCCGCATTATTGTTAAGACGATGATTGAACTTGGACAGAGCCTTGGATGTGAAGTCGTCGTGGAAGGCGTGGAAACTGCCGAAACGGCTGATTACCTTCAAGGCATCCATGCGGACATGTTGCAGGGCTTTTATATTGAAAAGCCACTTCCTTCCGCCCTGCTCCATGAGTGGATGAGAGATCAGGAATGATTTCCGTTTCATTCCCTGGTCTTTCCTGTGATACGATAAACAGTAAGAAAGGTGGTTCAATACATGGAACAATTAATGTTTATACAAACCGGGATGGGTACGGATGTTCATGGTCAGGATGTGACGAAAGCTTCTGTTCGTGCCATTAAAAATGCCATCCATACTAATTCGATGCCGGGCATCCATACCGTGCTGCCGGAGCAATCCCTTGATAACATGAAAATCAAAGTGAAGCTGGCGGTCCCATGCGATCATGATAAGCTGGATCATGATGCCGTGAAACAAGCCATTCCATACGGGGACGTCACCATTGAAGTGATGGAAGGCGGCATGCTCACATCGAGTGGAATCCTGCTCAAAGACAAAGAGGACAAGAACGATTTAATGTACATTGTGAACGCCGCTGTCGAAGTGGGATATTAAAAAGAGCCTGAGCAATCCGCTCAGGCTTTCCTCTATTCTTCGATTTCTTCCAAATCATCCACATACTTATCGTAGTGCACGTTACGTTCAAATCGGACGTGATCCGCACCTGTGTAGCCATGAATATCGGTTGATACAAACGGTTCGTATTCTTCCACATATCCGACCCCGTCCTGATTGTCCATTAAGGAAGAGTCATCATAGGTCATAGCGCTTTGATTGAAAGACGCTACTTGTTCATAGGCATTCTGCTCATTGTATTCCGGCGTCATGCGGATCTCTCCATAGGCTTCTTCCATTTCAGAAAGCACCTCTTCCTCCGGCGGACGGCCTGAATAAAGCCTGTCGTTCGGAGATTCTTCCGCAATCGTTCTGGCGGTGGGAAGAGCATCGAGCCTTTCTTTTGGTATCTGCCGCCCGGTCTTCTCACAAACACCGTACGTACCCTTTGCTATTTGAGTAAGCGAATAATGAATATCAGAGAGCTCTTCACGCAAATGCCCGGACAACGCGAGATCTTTCTCACGCTCATAAAGCTCCGTCCCGGAGTCAGCAGGATGGTTGTCATACTGCGACAACTCTCCGGAAGCCATATCACTCGCGAAACCACGTTCCAAGCCGAAATTCGCTTCTTCTTCCATTCGTCGTTCTATTTCACGCTTACGTTGCTGTAATCGTTCTTTGTATATAGTGTCATCCATTTTATCTCCACTCCTTGACTTGCCCCCTTAGTTTGGCACGATCAAAAGACACCTATACAGACAAACAAAAAGAGCATCCCATCATCGGAATGCTCCATTTTTTTACGCGCGTAAAGCGGCCAGAAAGTCTTCTTTTAAGTCCTCTATATCTTCCAAACCGATGGATACGCGGATCAATCCGTCTGTAATACCGAGCTCAGCTCTGCGATCTTCGGGAATGGAAGCATGCGTCATCATAGCAGGAACAGAAATTAAGCTTTCTACTGCTCCAAGGCTTTCCGCCAGTGTGAAATAGCGGACGTTTCGCAGAACTTTGTCTGCTTTCTCCCCACTGCCGACGTCAAAGCTGATCATTCCGCCGTTCCCTCTCGCCTGAGCGTGGTGAATGTCACTTCCCTTATGCGAGGACAAGCCCGGATAATAAATCTTCGTCACTTCAGGAAGGCCTTCAAGAAAGCTTACGAATTCCTTCGTATTTGCTTCGATCTCCTCCATGCGGATTCCAAGCGTTTTGATCCCCCGCATAAGCAGCCAGGAGTCCTGTGGACCGAGGATTCCTCCGGTGGAATTCAATACGAAGTGGACAGCTTCTGCAAGTTCCTCCGAGTTCACAACGACAAGGCCTGCCACGACGTCACTGTGACCGCCTAAATATTTCGTTGCACTGTGAAGTACGATATCTGCTCCGAGGTCGATCGGATTCTGCCAATATGGTGTACTGAACGTATTATCGACAATCAGCGTCAGTCCCTTGGCACGGGCAAGTTCCGAGACCCGTTTCAAGTCGGTGATTTTCAATAGAGGGTTTGTTGGAGTCTCTACGTAAATGGCTTTCGTATTCGCTTGGACAGCCGCTTCCACCGTGTCTACGTCGCTCGTATCCACAAAACTTGCTTCCAAACCGAAGCGGTTGATTACTTTGGATACCATCCGGTACGTACCGCCATAGACGTCATCGGTGAAAATTACGTGATCGCCTTTATCAAAGGTCATCAATACAGCCGTGATCGCCGCCATTCCTGAACCGAACGCAAAGCCGCGGTGCCCCCCTTCCAATTCCTTAATCAACTCTTCCAAGGCGAAACGGGTCGGGTTTCCTGTCCGGGAATATTCATATCCGCGATGCTTTCCAACACCATCCTGTTCATAAGTGCTGACTTGATAAATCGGAACACTGACCGCGCCTGTCTTCTCATCTCCAGTAATTCCTCCATGGATCAGCTGCGTTTTCTTTCTCATTTCATCACTCCTCATATATGCCTTGGCTTAGATATCTTTCACTACTATCCGGAAAAATGGTCACGATCTTCGAGCCCGGTTTGGCGGAATCCGCTTCTCTAAGCGCTGCTTCGAACGCCGCACCGGAAGAACTGGCTACCAGCAGCCCTTCCTTCCTTGCCAGCTCCCTCACCCTTTGAAAGGCGACATCATCGGAAATCGTATGAATCGCATCGAAGTAAGCTGTATCCATATAGGAAGGCAGAAACTCCATTCCGATGCCTTCCGTACGGTGAGATCCCGGCTTACCACCATTCAGAATCGACCCTTCCGGTTCCACGATGACGGTTTTAATTTCTTCTTTTTTCCCTTTTAAATACCGGGCCGTTCCCATAAACGTCCCCCCGGTACCGGCGCCGGCAACAAAAATATCTATATCACCGTTTAAATCCTGATAAATTTCAGGTCCTAAGGAATCCGTGTACGCTTGAGGGTTCGCTTCGTTGCTGAACTGCTTAGGGCTGTACGCACCGGGAATGGTCAGGCACAGCTGCTCTGCCTTCTCAATGGCTCCCCGCATGCCTTCTTCTGTAGGCGTGTGGATGACTTCAGCACCGAGCGCCCGCATCAACGTCTGCTTTTCTTTACTGAACTTCTCCGGTGTAACAAAAAGAACCCGGAAGCCCCTGCCGATTGCGGCCAGTGCCAATCCTATACCGGTGTTCCCCGCTGTAGGCTCGACAATGGTGCCACCCTCCCGAATCAGGCCTTTCTCCAGTGCATCCTCAATCAGTTTTAAACCCAGGCGGTCTTTGACACTACCGCCTGGGTTCATGAATTCAAGTTTGGCAAATATCCTAACTTGATTCGGGATGTCTGAATGAGTGAGTTCAATCATAGGTGTCTGACCGATCAGTGACTGTATATTCTTGACGTAACCCATCGCATTCTCATCTCCCGTATATTAAAAGACTTCCGTCCATTCGCTGCGTTTCTCCAGCAGCTCCTTCGCAAGTTCCTTCGCGCCTTCGAGGCTGTGACTGGCTGCGAACCCACACTGTACTTCATTGCAGGCCGGCACTTCATCGGCTTCCAGAACGTCGTTCAATGTTTTCTCAATGACTTCAAGGACATTGTCGTAGCTGTCATCATTCAATACGGCTATATAGAAGCCGGTCTGACAGCCCATCGGACCGATATCAATGATTCGATCGTGGTGGTTACGGCTGTTCTCCGCCATCAAATGCTCCAGGGAGTGCAGCGCAGGCATATCCATATATTCCTGGTTCGGCTGCTTGATACGCAAATCGTATTTATATATTTTGTCGCCGTGTTCTCCTTCTGTCACTCCTACAAGACGCACATAAGGTGCTTTCACTTTCGTGTGGTCTAAGTTGAAGCTTTCTACGTTCATTTTTGGCATAAGATCATTCCCCTTTGTTCGCTTGTATGAGCCAAGCGTATTTATTCAGCTGCTCGAAGGACACTTTAAACCCTTGAGCAATAAACGCCTCCCTTAATTCTTCTAGATAGGCATAGTATTCTTCCTGCAAATCCTGTGCTAAATTTAAAAATCCCGCTTCTTCCGCTTTACGGATCAGCCTCTGTTTATGTGCTTCATCCTGGAAGATGGTATCAATAAAGATGACTTGACCGTCTGTATCCAGCTGGTCGTGGAAGCTTTTGATCGCTGTTTCCTTTTCCTCTTTGGTCAGGTGGTGGAAGGCGAATGAGCTGACAATGGAACGAATCGGAGTCCCAAACTGCGGGTAATCCAGAAAGTTCCCATCATATATTGCTGCTTCCGGACATTTCATCTTAGCAATTTTGCGCATTTCCGAAGAGGGTTCGACTCCGATTACCAATTTTCCTTGATCCACCATCCGGCGGGTTAAATTGGCTGTGCCGACACCGAATTCCATGACAGGCGATACGGACAAAGCGGCGAGGCGGGCAAGCATTTCATCGTACCCGTCGAACACTTCCCTATATTCGGGATCTTTCCCGGCTACTGTGTCATCATACGAACTCGCCCATTGGTCGAATAAGTCGACGAATTCCATTCCCATTTCGTCATCTCTCCCCATAATTTATAATTCCTATAAGTAAACTCGGAATTACATTGTTACTATATCATATTTCCAGACGCCGCTCAATGTTAAACTTTTGTCACTATTCCATAAAAAAAAGACGAAGGCCTCCCGGGCCTCGTCTTTTATTTTCTTCTACGCCTATTATGACGTGGTTTTCTTTCCGTATCTTCCTGTTCCTTCCGCTTTCCTGGTGAAAGACCTTCGATCGTCCGGCGTTCCAGTTTTTCACTGATGAACCTCTCAATATCTCTAAGCGCTGGTTTGTCCTTCGGTGCAGCAAACGTGATCGCAAGTCCCTTGCCGCCTGCTCTCCCCGTCCGTCCGATCCGGTGCACATAGCTTTCCGGATCCTGCGGGATGTCATAATTGAAAACGTGAGTGACACCTTCCACATCCAATCCCCGAGCAGCAACGTCTGTTGCTACCAGATACTGCAGCTTCGCTTCACGGAACCGCTTCATCACTTTTTCCCTTTTTGCCTGGGAAAGATCTCCGTGCAGCTCATCCGATGCAAATCCTTCTGCGGTCAAGGCATCGTTCAACTTCTTCGCCCGCCTTTTCGTCCGGCAGAAAATCACCGCAAGGAAGGGACGGTGCTCCCTCATGATTGTCAGGAGCGCGGCCTGCTTCTGCCTGTCCGTCGTCTCATAGAGAAGCTGCTTAATATTCGAAACCGTGACCTGCTCCCCTTTTACTGAAATACGCGCCGGGTCCTTCAGCATCTTTCTACCAAGCTTCTGGACCTGCTTCGTAATCGTCGCTGAGAAAAGCATCGACTGTCTCTCGGCATTCATTTCAGAGAGAATCGCTTCCACATCAGGAAGAAATCCTGCTTCAAGCATCTGATCCGCTTCATCCAGGACAAGGTGACGGACGGACTGGAGGCTGATCGTCCCTCTCCGCATATGATCGAGGAGCCTGCCCGGCGTCGCGATAACGATATGGGCTCGTCCGTTCAACTTATTCGCCTGCTTCGCAACATCCTGTCCACCGTACACTGCGAGGACATGAGTAGACGCATCCTTCACTTTCGTCACTTCCTCCGTGATCTGCAGCGCAAGTTCCCTCGTCGGGGTAATGACGACAGACTGTACCTCTGCCAGATCCGGGTCAATATTGTGCAGGATAGGCAGCAGGAAGGCGAACGTCTTGCCTGTTCCGGTCTGTGCTTCTGCGATGATATCCCGGCCATCCATTAAAGCGGGGATGGCTTCCACCTGTATATCCGTAGGAGAAGTGACGCCTTGCTGCTTCAGCTTTCCGACTAAATGGGAAGGCACTCCTAATTGTTCGAATGTTTGCATGTATATCACTACTTTCTTCAACTGAGGCCTTGGATGGCCATTACGCCTTATTGTACCTGAAATCCAGCTGCTATGTATCGTTTTTTAAAAAACTGTAGAGAAAATGACTTCATGCTCCTTTTCCTCTTTCCATATACATATAAGGAGAGGAGGCTTTATCGTGGACGTAAAAGTGAGAAGTGGAGATACGTTATGGTATTATGCCAATTTGTTCAATATCCCGCTGACTTTACTAATAGACTCCAATCCCGGGATCGAACCGGGTGAACTCTCCATAGGTCAAACCATCTTTATTCCGGGTTACGAAACAAGCACCTATACCATCCAAAAAGGAGATACATTATGGAAGTTGGCGAGCGAGCGGAGAATCTCCCTGGACGCGCTTGCTCTATTAAATCCGGGGATAGACCCCTCACGTCTCGTCATCGGCCAAAAACTAACTATTCCTGTCCTTGTGACTTACCGGATCCTCGACGGGAACCAACCGTATGACTCGACTATTCTTCGCAAGGATATCGATAAGCTCCTCGCTTTGTATCCATATATCCGGAAGAATGTCATCGGTCAAAGCGTCATGGGCAAAGACCTGGTGGAGCTTCAAATCGGACGCGGTCCGAAAGTGGTTCACTGGAACGGCTCCTTCCATGCGAATGAGTGGATCACAACTGCTGTCATCATGCAGTTTCTCAACGATTATGTCCTCGCTTTAACAAATAAAGAAACGATACGAGGGCTTGATATGCTCCCCTACTATGATCAAATCACCATATCGATCGTCCCGATGGTCGATCCTGATGGTGTCGATCTCGTCTTAAACGGCGCGCCCGAAGGAGAATTCGGCAGAGAAGCATTGCGCATTAATCAAGGAAGTAATGATTTCACCGACTGGAAGGCGAACATCCGCGGGGTGGACCTTAACAATCAATTTCCTGCTAAGTGGGAAGTGGACGCCGCGAGAAAACCGACGGCACCAGCTCCGCGTGATTTTCCCGGATATGAACCACTGACAGAGCCGGAAACGATCGCCATGGCCGAGTTGGCAAAGGATCGGAACTTCGAAAAGATGCTTGCCCTGCATACGCAGGGTGAGGTCATCTTCTGGGGATACGAGGGATTAGAGCCTGCGGAATCCATTGCCATTGCAGAAGAATTCGGGAGAGTCAGCGGCTACGAGCCCATCCGCTATGTAGACAGCTTTTCCGGCTATAAAGATTGGTTCATTCAGGAATTCCGCCGTCCCGGATTCACCCTTGAGCTGGGAGAAGGAGTAAACCCGCTTCCACTTGACCAGTTTGATGAGATCTATCAAGAAACAATGGGGATCTTCCTTGCCAGCCTATACATGTAAAAGAAATCACCTCCGTCTTTCTGAGGAGACGGAGGTGATTATCATTTCAATAATTTTTTATCTACATGGCCGCCGTGGTCCTTCATAATTTTGAGGGCTTCTTCCAAGGACTCTTCCTCTACGGAAAAGTGCAGCACATGAGTCAAGTGCTTTTTATCTGTCAACGCTTCTTCATGATCATGTTTTGGTGAAATCACTTCTGTGAAGGTAAACGTACCTCCCCCTGTTGATGTCGATCCTGCCAACGGAACAATCGGTGTCAAGTCCGCTTCCTCTGGAACAGCTTCCACCATTTCTCCTTCCACCGCTAGCTTCTGCAGGGACGACTTCGCCCCCTCGGCATCGTTCTCTGTTTGAAAATAGGCTTGTACATACTTAGACATGTCACATACTCCTCTCGAGATTAAGGTCGTATGGTTATAATAGCCTTCCAGACATTTTTCAAACGTTTTCATTACTATTCTCTTCCATTAGAAAAGAAAAAGGACACCTGCTCAACCCAGATGCCCTTTTGCCAATTGCAATTGCTTAATCACTTGCTCAAATCCTGTTCCACCTTCACTGTTTCGTGCCGCTACTACATGATCCGGTGCTAGTTTCTCATATATATCCGCTTCAAACAGCTCGGAAAATTCCTTATACTCCTCCATTTTCAAATCGAGCAGATACTTTTTGTTTTCTATCGCATACAGAACGATTTTTCCGATGACTTCGTGCGCTTGACGGAAAGGCATGCCTTTTACTGCCAGGTAATCAGCGATATCCGTCGCATTGGAATAATCTTCTGTGACTGCCTTCTTCATCTCTTTATCATTGACTTTCATGGATGCAAGCATCGGCGCAAGCAGCTGCAGTGCTCCTTCCAGCGTTTCAACGGTATCGAACATACCTTCCTTGTCTTCCTGCATGTCTTTATTGTAGGCAAGCGGGAGACCTTTAAGCAAAGTAAGCAGTCCTATAAGGTTTCCGTATATGCGACCGGTTTTCCCTCTCAACAGTTCAGGAACATCCGGGTTCTTTTTCTGCGGCATGATACTTGATCCTGTACAGAATGCGTCATCGAGCTCCACAAATTGGAATTCCTGACTTCCCCACATCACAAGTTCTTCCGACAGACGGGAGATATGCATGATCAAAATCGAAGAAATCGATAGAAACTCAAGAATGAAATCCCGATCGCTCACGGCATCCAAAGAGTTGGGATACGGTTGGTCGAACCCCAGCGCTTCCGCTGTCATCTGACGATCGATTGGATATGGTGTACCTGCCAAGCAGCCGCCCCAAGTGGTGACCAGTTGACACGCTTCAAGCTGTCCTGCAATCTTTCTTTATCTCTTTCAAACATCCAGAAATAAGCAAGGAGATGATGTCCGAAAGAAATCGGCTGGGCGCGCTGCAAATGTGTATAACCAGGGACAATGGTTTCTACATGGGATTCCGCCTGATCAACAAGAGCCGCTTGGACTGCTTCCAGCAATTGAATGAGATCCTTCGTCTTCTCTCTCAAATACAGATGCATATCTGTCGCTACCTGGTCATTCCTGCTTCTCCCTGTATGCAGTTTGCCGCCAACGGGACCAATTTCATCAATCAACAGCTTCTCAATATTCATATGAATATCTTCATGCTCTACAGCGAACGTGACGTCCCCGTTCTTCACCTTTTGCTCAATAGTTAACAAACCATCTTTGATTTGAGCAGCTTCCTCTTCGGAAATGATGCCGCACGCGCCGAGCATCGTAACGTGTGCCATGCTTCCCTTAATATCCTGAAGGGCCAGTTTTTGATCAAAGCCGATGGAAGAGGTGTACTCTTCCACCAGTTTATTCGTTGGTTTGGTAAAGCGGCCGCCCCACAGCTTAGTCATGCGCGCTCACCTTGGCTTTGTTCAACAGCTTATCGCCTTTATGAACATCAGCATATACTTTCGTCGGAAGCCCCCACAGTTTAATGAAACCGACAGCTGCATTGTGATCGAACGCATCTTCTTTGGAATAAGTGGACAGTTCCTCGTTGTAAAGACTGACTGGCGATTTCTTACCAATCACTGTGTGATGACCTTTAAACAGCTTCACTTTCACTGTACCAGTCACTACGTTCTGTGTTGTCTCTACGAAAGCAGCAAGCGCCGGCTGCAGCGGAGAGTACCATAGACCATCGTAAATGATCTTGGAAAGCTGCTGATCGACATTCGCTTTGTACTGGGATACTTCTCTTGTCAATGTCAGGAACTCAAGCTCTTTATGAGCATTGATCAGGATCATGGCTGCAGGGTTTTCATACACTTCTCTTGATTTGATTCCGACAAGGCGGTTTTCTGTATGATCGATACGTCCGACTCCGTGCTCTCCACCCAGTTCATTCAAGTATTCGATCAATTCTACAATACCCATTTCCTTACCGTTAATAGCTACCGGCTTCCCTTCCACAAAATCGATATCGATCGTTTCCGGCGTATCCGGAGTTTTCTCAATAGGATTCGTCCAGGCGTATGCCGCTTCCGGAGCCTCTTTCCAAGGATCCTCCAGAACGCCGGCTTCGCAGGCACGTCCCCAGATATTCGCATCGATGGAAAAAGGATTTTCTAAATTGACAGGAATTGGAATTCCATTCTCTTCTGCATATACGATCTGTTCATCACGAGTCATTCCCCACTCCCGGACTGGAGCGATCACTTCAAGGTTTGGATTCAAGGCCTGGATGGACACTTCGAAACGAACCTGGTCATTTCCTTTTCCTGTACAACCGTGTGCGACAGCTACTGCGCCTTCCTGTTCCGCTACCTCCACCAACAGCTTGGAGATTAATGGACGGGATAGTGCAGAAGACAGCGGGTATTTCCCTTCATACAGCGCGTTTGCTTTCAAAGCGGGAATCAGGTATTCCTCCGCAAGCAGTTCCTTAGCGTCCACCATAATCGCCTTAATCGCACCGACGTCCAGCGCTTTCTGACGGATCTTCTCCAAGTCTTTCCCTTCACCAACGTCCAACCCTAAGGCGATGACATCATATCCGTACTTTTCCTGAATCCATTTCACTGAAATCGAAGTATCCAATCCACCGGAATATGCGAGTACTACTTTTGGTTTTGTCATAATTAAATTCCTCCTAGTTATTTATATCCATAAAAAAACCGTCTCCTACTAAAGGTAAGAGACGGACGTTATTATCATCCGCGGTGCCACTCTCATTGTCTAATTAAATAGACCAACTCAATGCTGATAACGGGAGCTCCCGGTTACGGCTACTATCGTTCACCGAACTTCTCAGAAGTGCGTTTCCGTATGAATCGATCACCAGGCTTCCACCAACCCCGGCTCGCTGCAGATCCGATGCCTACGTACTCTCTTCCTCAATGAATAATCCTGCATATTTATTACTTGATGTTTATAATTATACAAAACCTATGTAAGAAGTCAACAGGTAAATCGCAATTTTTTAACTAATGAGCCTATTCCACCTCTCCAAGTCTTTCCTTCCCTTTTTCACCTGCTCCATGTTAGAATAAGGGAAGCAATGGAATAAAATCTGCAGACAGATGCAGGAGAGGTTCTAGCGACACCCTCTATAAAAAACTAAGGATGGAACTGTACCTTACCTTAGGTACGGTTTTTTTAGTGTTTTGGGTGTATAGAATACTCTCTTTCCTATATGGAAGGGGAATTTTTTTATGGAAAAAAACAGCAAAGCCGTGGTTGTATTCAGCGGCGGTCAGGACAGTACAACGTGTCTTTACTGGGCTTTAGAGAAGTTCGATCACGTCGAAGCCGTAACCTTTGATTACGACCAGCGGCATAAAGAAGAAATTGAAGTTGCCAAAGAAATCGCCGCCGATAAAGGCGTCCGCCATCATATCCTGGATATGGCTCTCTTGAACCAGCTCGCACCGAACGCTTTGACGCGTAATGATATGGAAGTGAAAGACGGCGAAAACGGGGAGCTCCCATCCACCTTCGTTCCGGGCAGGAACTTGTTGTTCTTATCCTTCGCTTCCATTCTTGCCAGACAGATCGGTGCCAAGCACGTGATCACCGGCGTATGTGAAACAGATTTCAGCGGCTATCCGGACTGCCGTGACGTCTTTGTGAAATCACTGAACGTCACCCTCAACTTGTCCATGGATGACGAATTCGTCCTTCACACACCGCTTATGTGGCTCGATAAAGCCGAGACATGGGAGCTTGCTGATACACTCGGCGGATTCGAATATGTGCGCGAAAAGACGCTTACGTGTTATAACGGCATACGCGGAGAAGGCTGCGGCGACTGCCCGGCGTGCCGCCTCCGTCAGAATGGTCTGGATATGTATCTTGCTCAAAAAGAGGTGAGCCGCTGATGTTCGGCTTTACCATTGTAGAAAACTTACAGAAAATAGATGAAGACATTAAGCGCCAGGATTTGAAGTATCATTCCAAGCGGGTCATGGTAAGCAAAGAATTCACCTTCGACGCGGCCCATCACCTGCACTGTTATGAAGGAAAGTGCAAAAATCTGCACGGCCATACGTACAAAGTCATCTTCGGTATAAGCGGATTCGTTGATGATATCGGACTTGTCATCGACTTCGGTGATATCAAACAGATATGGAAAGAAAGCATTGAGGTCCATCTCGATCACCGCTATTTAAATGACACGCTCCCTAACATGAATACCACAGCGGAAAACATGGTTGTCTGGATTTATAATCAGATGGAAGAAGCACTGTTAAACCGCGGTGACGGCTCCCGCGTGGAGTTCGTGAAGCTTTATGAGACGCCGACAAGTTATGCAGAAGCAAGACGGGAGTGGATGCGCGATGAATAAGTTTCCCGTCTTGGAAATCTTCGGACCTACGATACAGGGAGAAGGCATGGTCGTCGGTAGAAAAACGATGTTCGTCCGGACGGCCGGCTGTGATTACAGCTGCGCCTGGTGCGATTCTGCTTTTACTTGGGACGGCAGCGCAAAAGAGGATATCGAACGCCTGACTGCCGAGGAAATCATCACCCGCTTGAAAGAAACCGGTGGGGAACGCTTCGATCACGTCACCATCTCAGGCGGCAACCCTGCTTTGCTGAAACATTTAAACGAATTGATTGACGGACTTCACGACCTCGGTATCGAGGTCGCATTGGAAACACAAGGAAGCCGTTATCAGGACTGGTTCCCGGACATCGATGACCTTACCATCTCTCCGAAGCCGCCAAGCTCATTGATGAAGACGGATTGGAACATCCTCGATGACATCCTTCATCGCTTGGAAAGGAAGGGCCGGAGTGATTCTACAAGTTTGAAGGTCGTCATTTTCAACGAAGAAGATTTGGATTATGCAGCGCAGGTCCATGAACGATATCCAGCCATTCCTTTCTTCCTGCAGGTCGGAAACGATGACCTCAAGGAAGGCGAACCGGCGAACCTGGCCGGTTATCTGCTTGAACAATATGAATGGCTGATCGATCAGGTAGTCGCCTCGGAAAAGCTTAATCACGTCCGTGTGCTGCCGCAGGTACATGCCCTCGTCTGGGGAAACAAACGAGGAGTTTAATCAAAAAGAAGCGTCTGAAGGGATCCCTTCAGACGCTTCTTCTCATCTATGCTTCTTTCTATCGTAATGACCTTTAACAACTACGGCTGCATGAACCGCTCCCGGCACGTAAAAGAGCATGGTCAAAATTAAGTTCAGCAGCGCTTTCAACGGCTGACCCGTAAACAAGACCGCTAGCGGCGGCAGAAATATAACTAAGATGTATAACATGATGTATCACTCCTCCATCTTCTTATTCCCCCCGGAGCTCATTTTATAACCTTGTTGTCGGCGCCGCTGATTCCAAAGCGTCACTTCGAGAGCAGCGATACAAACAAGCAGCCAGGCAAGTCCGAATAAGAAGCCGGCAGTGATGTCCGTCAGGTAGTGGACACCCACATAAACGCGGGAAAACCCCACGAGCAGGATTACCAGTCCCAGCAGAAGACCGAGCGTGACTTTCCACTTCCGCTGAAGACGGCTGATGACGACAACATAGATCATGAATCCATAGAAAACCATCGACCCTGTCGAGTGACCGCTTGGAAAACTGAATCCTGTCCCGTCATATTGCGCCAGCACCTCGGGCCGCTCCCGTTCGAACGTGAGCTTGAGAGCCTTTGTCAACAGGCTGATACCCGCCATGTTGACAAGGAAGAAGACGGCCACCCATCGGCTGAGTTTGGAGAAGAATAACAAGTAACCCAGTACGAGGACGGTAGCTGTCGTCAAGAACCAGACGGACCCTAGTTCGGTTAATCCGCCCCAGGCTGTATCGAGCCACGGAGACCGAATGGCCCCAAAGAAATCCTGAGCCGCCTGATCCATGAAGAACTGGTCCTGCTCCAATACATCCTCGGCAAGTTCTGCAAAGAAAAACAACGCCCCTCCCACTAGGACGAATCCAGCTGCGATGAGCAGGATCGATACTTTGGAGAGATCGGATAATTTAATTCCTGAAAATAACATACGCGCCTCCCGTCCTTCCTTCTATTCCATCAGATTCCCCTGTTTCTTTAACTATAAAACGCCTTTATATCTGTTTGTGCGTCAGTGCGGCCACACCTTTATCGCCTTTCCCAAAGTTGTCCAGCCACTTGCCGGCGAAGGAGGCAAGGACCTGCTGGAACAACATTCCGACGATGACCGGAACGGCGACCGGTGGTGGAAAATAGGTGATGGCGATCACGGCACCGCCGCTGATATTACGCATTCCACTGTTGAACGTGAGCGACAGGACACTGCCACGCTCCACCCGCAGCAGCCGACCGGTCCAAAACCCGAGCACATAGGACAACGCAGCCAGACACAGGACCGTCACTCCGGTCCAAACCAGCGTTTGGTCGATCACTCTCAAATAAGGAGCGACGGCAGAGCTGTTGATCGTCACAACGAGACCGATCCCGATTTTCGTCAATGGCGCTAGGTTGGTTTCCATTTTGGACGTGAAAGAAGCCCTCCCCCACTGATTGACAGCCATTCCGGCCAGAGAAGGGATAACGATCATGAACAGAAGACCGACCATGATGTCGCCTATGTCCATCTGGACAGAGCCCCCGACCAACAGCTGCATAACCAAGGGTACTGTAAACGGAGCAAGAAGCGTATCAATCAGTATGATGGAGAGCGTCAGCACGACGTTTCCTTTATAGATGGAAACCCAGATCAAAGACGTAATCCCCGTAGGAATGACAAAGGACAGCACCAGCCCGATTGTCGTATAATCCTCCTTCCCGAACAATAAGCTTCCGACTCCAAGAGCAATTAAAGGCATGATGATATGTAATAAGACGATACATGCAACCAGTGCGACCGGATGTCTGAGTACTTTTTTCAAATCGGTAAAGTTCGATCCAAGGCTGCCGGAAAACGTCATGACCGCAAAGATCCACGGCACGAGTAAGACGAAGTTATCGAACCATTCCGCAAGCAGGACACCGATCACCACCGCGCTTGGCGTAATATAGGGCATCAGACGCTGTAAAACACGGTTGAAAGACACGATCATAGCAAAGACTCTCCCTTTTTTTCCTTCTATTATACCTTTTCAAACCACACAAAAACACGGTATCCCAGTGGCACCAAACGCCCGCTTCCTACATAAAATAACAAAAAGGCCCGACCCGTAAAGGATCAGACCCTTGCAGATAATTATCTGCCTCTGTTCATTTTATTCTGGATGCGACCTTGTGTCGCTTGATTCTGCGCACCAGGCTCTTCTCCATCAGGAAGCTCATCGAACTGCTGTGACTGAATCAGACGGAAGATAAGCAATACTTCTGCTTTTTCTACAATCTTACAGAAACGGCCCCACTTGTCGACATGCTTATACAAGTCAATGTCGTTTACCGCACTGAACAAAAGACGGCACTCGATCGGCTCGTTGTAATATTCGAACGTAAGACCGCCGGATACACAATGGTCGCCTCCCATGCCCTTCTTATCAACGAAGATTCTCTCTCCTGTGCTTGTAGACTTTTCACTGAAGAATTGAGTCGGGAAGTTCTCGATTTCCACTGTTTGGTTGCAGCTGAAAGGAACTTCTACAGAGTAATCCTGCAGGTACCCGCTGCACTCTTCTACATACTGAATGTTCTTGTGGATATAACCAGACACGAATACGTTGACGGAAGCTTCTGTAGCGATAGACGGGATCGCTTTACACTGAGTCAAGTACACGTTTCGGCGCACGTTTTTGATTTCACGTGCAGCCGTAGGAAGGGTAATTTCAGACTCAACAAGTGCCTGCAATTCCACATCACGAAGAACGACCGGCAGGAAGAATCCACCTCCAAAGCCTTCCGAATTACAGTTGACGCTTACTGTTTCCGCAATATCACACTCTGGATATTGCTTTGAACAGCTGTTTTTCCTTTCGGGGTAGAATTTCCCTGTTCCAGTCGTACCGCCAGCCAAGTTTCCTGGTTGACGCAGGCCATACCCGCCGTATGGTTGACCTGCGGCATTTGTTCCGTTTGTACGGCTGCAGCCACCAAGCCCGGACAGGCGGTTAGATCTGAAAGACTGACTGTTTGGATCGTAAATATACATCGCTTTCTCTCCTTGAAATAATATAAAGCCAAATTTATTGACTTATTATTATGTATGTCAGAGAGGCAGTGTTGGTATAGTCAAATGATGGACTTATAGTAATTTACATGGAAAATATAGAGAAATAGGCATTCTATCGTTAAAAGGGAATTATAGAAAAAATAAAAAGCACTTGCATATGCAAGTGCTTTTTATATCGAAGTGGAGCATAGCGGGCTCGAACCGCTGACCTCTACACTGCCAGTGTAGCGCTCTCCCAGCTGAGCTAATGCCCCGTATTTTGAAGACAATTAATATAATAGCACCTTCCTTACCCACTTTCAATACTAATCTTTTCATTTATTTTAATTAGATAACGCTCTCATAGAAACATCCTCTTTACAACTCTTAATCCGATGCCGATACAAGAGAGAAGAAAGCACTGGGAGAACACAAAGAAAGTAATACGGGAGGGTACCAATGAAGAAGAAAAAGAAGAGCAAGAAGAAACAGCGTCCATCCATTTTCACAAAGACGATTCAGCGGCAGATTTTGATTCCTTTTCTTACGTTAATTGTCATCGCGGGCATTGTCGTCGGCATTGCCAGCTATTCCTTCAGCGTGGATAACACGACGGCAGAGCTCACTGACAATGTGGAAGAACAAATGAAGACGTTGAGTCAGTCCTTCGATATTTTCCTCGAAGCACAGGAAGATACGATCAATTACTATTCCGGCCAGGAGGAATTCTTAAATATAGAATCAGACCCTGATGCGGTCATAGAAGAGCTCAATGACATACGCGCCTCCAATGATATTGTCCAAAATGCGTATGTAGGTATGGAATCGGAAGGAACGACTGTGTCCGACGATGAACTGCAGCTCCCAGATGACTTCGATGCGCGCACACGCCCGTGGTATCAGGATGCCTTGGACAATGCCGGTTCTCTCGTCTGGACGGAACCGTACTTGGATGTAAATACGGACGAGACCATTATGAGTGTCGCTAAAGCGGTGCAAAACGGTGACGAGCTCGTCGGCGTCTTTTCTATCGATATCAATATGAGCTCCCTCCTCCGTCTGATCGATGGCGTGAAAATCGCAGATTCCGGCTATGCTGCTATTTTTGCAGAAAACGGCATATTCATCTCCCACCCGCAGGAAGACCTTGTCGGAACGGATATTACAGAAAACAGCTTTTATACTTCTATTATGAATCAAAACAAACAGTCAGGCGTTATTTCTTATCAATATGAAGGAAAAGATAAGACACTCGGCTACTCAAAGAATGATATAACCGGATGGATCATAATCGGAACGGTCGATAAAGCGGATCTCGAACAGCAAAGTGCCGCCATCATTATTCCGATTGCCATTACAGTCCTGATCATTTTATTGTTGTCGATCATAGCCGCTACATTGATTACAAGAAGAATCCGCAAGCCGATTGTCCGACTGCAGTCACAAATGAAGGAAGTAGAAGAGGGCAACCTCACCATTGATCTTCGACAGAATCGAGAGGATGAGATCGGTCAATTGGCGGGATCCACTCATGAAATGAAAGAAGGAATCAGACAAATCATCCTCCAACTTCAAGGTGCAGTAGAATCTGTCCGCACACAAAGTTCCGGCTTGAGGCTGTCTGCAAACGAAGTACAGGAAGGTAGTGAGCAGATTGCATCTACGATGGAACAGCTGTCAGCAGGCGCGGAATCACAGGCCCACAGTTCTTCCAAACTATCAGAAATGATGGAAGCTTTCACCACGGAAATACGGGAGGCTTATGAGAATGGCAAGGGAATCTCGGAGTCCTCTGGATCAGTTCTTCGCATGACGAACGAAGGCAGTGACATGATGCGTCATTCTGTCGATCAAATGCAGACAATAGACCGCATCGTCAAAGAATCTGTTGATAAGGTTCGGGGCTTAGACAGTCAATCCCAGCAGATTTCAAAACTTGTCCAAGTCATTCAGGATATCGCCAACCAGACGAACCTTCTTTCTCTGAATGCAGCTATTGAAGCAGCAAGAGCAGGGGAGCATGGGAAAGGATTTGCCGTCGTTGCTGATGAAGTCCGCAAGCTCGCCGAGCAGGTCTCTCATTCTGTCGAAGATATCACATCAATTGTCGATACGATCCAAACGGAATCCGGGGAGGTGGCCGCTACTCTTCAGAATGGATACAAAGAGGTCGATCAAGGTACCACCCTGATGAAACAAACCGGGGAAACCTTTGATAAAATTCAGCATTCTGTCACAGATATGGTGGCGCGCACACGGGAAATTTCTGCAAAGCTCCAAAAGATCTCGGAAGACAGTTATGAAATGAATACATCGATTGAAGAAGTGGCTTCTGTTTCGGAAGAATCCGCCGCCGGTGTCGAACAGGTCACCGCAGCGGCCCAGCAGTCCAACAGTTCTGTGGAAGAAGTATCGAACAGCGCCGAAGACTTAGCAGAGCTATCGAATGTACTGAACGATCAAATAAAACGATTCAAAGTCGATTGAACCTCATAAGAAAAAGCCTCCCGGTCAATGGGAGGCTTTTCTTATGATAATAATGCTTTCGCACGCTGCTTAATAAGATTCTCCAGCAGCTTCCTGCCGTCTGCCGTGCCGATCGATTCCGGATGGAACTGGACGCCCTCTATAGGAAGAGCCTTATGACGGATTCCCATGATTTCTCCTTCCGCAGTCTTCGATGTGACTTCAAAATCCTCCGGCACTCCATCCTGCTTCACTATCAGCGAATGATAGCGCATCACTTCCATCGGATTATTCAATCCATCATAAATACCACGGCCGTCATGGTGGATGAGGGATGATTTCCCGTGCATTAAGCGGTCTGCACGAACCACCTGCCCCCCGAACACCTGAGCAATTGACTGGTGACCGAGACAGACACCGAATATAGGAATGCTGTCCTTGAATGCAGCGATGACGTCCAGCGTCATCCCTGTTTCATCCGGAGAACAAGGTCCCGGCGAAAGGAAAATCAGATCAGGGTTACATTCTTTAATTTCACTCAAGCATACTTCATCGTTTCTTCTGACGATGATCTCCTCTCCCAAATCCCCTAAATACTGCACAAGGTTATAAGTGAAAGAATCATAATGGTCAATCATGTATATCACTCTGCTCCACTCCTCTCAGCTGTGCCGGCAGCGACTATTCGACCAGGTCACGGATGCCTTTAGTAAAGTTATCAAGAGCTTCATCTCTACGGCCGGCTTCTACGTGCTGCAACTCTTCTTCGATCAAACGGATGATTTTACTTCCGATAATGACTCCATCCGCATGATGACGCACAAGTTTCACGTGCTCGTTAGTGGAGATGCCGAAACCGACCGCAACCGGTACCTTGCTGTGTTCTCTCACTTTTTCAATGAAAGAGAGCGCTTCTCCGGACATGTCATTCCGTTCTCCTGTGACTCCAAGTGAAGAAACGCAGTACAAAAAGCCTTTTGCATTCTCTGCAATCTGCTTGATCCGTTGATCGGAGTTCGGAGCGACAAGGGAAATGAATTCAATGCCTCTCTCTTCAGCCATGCTCCGTACCTCTGCACTCTCCTCAAATGGAAGGTCAGGAATGAGCACCCCTTCTACTCCGTTTGCTTCCAGCTTATCGAAGAAGTCTTTATGTCCAATCTGCAGAACAGGATTGTAGTAGGTGAAAATGACAACCGGTATTTCCACCCCGTTGTCCCGCAATGCCGGGACCAGTTCTATCGCTTTTCTCAAAGACATACCGCTCTTCAAAGCGCGCTTGGCGGCGCGCTGGATAGTCGGACCATCTGCAAGCGGGTCCGAATAAGGGACGCCAAGTTCAAGGATGTCCGCTCCTTCCGCTTGGAGTCTAAGAGCAAAGTCTATAGTGTATTGGGGGGCCGGATCACCTGCAACGATGAAAGGAATGAATAAGTCTTCTGTTTTCGTCAATTTACCTTGGAACGCTGTTTTCGTAAGCATGTCATACCTCCTCCTGGAAGTGTTCCATCAATGTCGCCATATCTTTGTCGCCCCGACCGGACAAATTAATGAGAATCGTTTCTTCCGGTTTCATCGACCCGGCTTCCTTGAACGCCTGGGCAAGTGCATGAGCACTTTCAATAGCCGGTATGATTCCTTCCGTTTGCGTCAACAATTTCAAGGCATCCAATGCTTCCTGATCCGTAATCGATTCGTAACGCACACGCTTCGTTTGAAAAAGATGTGCGTGTTCCGGTCCGATTCCGGGATAATCAAGTCCTGCGGAAATCGAATACGGCTCTGTAATCTGGCCATTCTCATCCTGCATCAAATAAGTAAGAGAACCATGGATGACGCCGGGCGTCCCTTTCGTCAATGTCGCCGCATGCTCCGGTGTCTCCACCCCTTTGCCTGCCGCTTCCACGCCGATCAACTCCGATTCATCTTCCAAGAAAGGATAAAACATACCCATCGCATTGCTTCCTCCGCCTACGCAGGCGTAAATACGGTCGGGCAGCTCCGGCTCCGCCTCAAGGAATTGCCGCTTCGATTCATCCCCAATAATACGCTGAAAATCACGGACCATCTTCGGATACGGATGAGGTCCCACGACAGAACCGATCAAATAAAAATGGTCCTCACAGTTGGCTACCCAGTATCGTATAGCTTCGTTCGTCGCATCTTTAAGCGTGCCGTTTCCGCTTGACACGGAAATGACTTCTGCGCCGAGCAGCTTCATTCTAAATACGTTAAGCTCCTGCCGGCGGATATCCTCTTCGCCCATGAACACTTTACACTCCAGACCGAACTTTGCCGCCACCGTTGCAGAGGCGACGCCATGCTGGCCAGCACCCGTTTCGGCGATGATTTTCTTCTTGCCCATACGCTTCGCCAACAGGGCCTGTCCGACGGCATTGTTCAACTTGTGGGCGCCGGTATGATTCAGGTCCTCCCGCTTCAGATACACTTTCGCCCCGCCGAGATGTTCCGTTATCTTATCTGCAAAGGTAAGGGAAGTAGGTCTGCCGGCGTATTCTTTTAATATATGATGATACTCCTCCATGAAGGATGAATCGTTCAATGCTTCATCTAATGCATCTTCCAACTCTTGAAGGGGACCCATCAGTGTTTCCGGAACATATTTCCCTCCGAAATCACCAAAACGGCCTTTTATATCAGGTAATACTTGCAACATTACGCTCCACCTCTTTCATGACTGCTTGAATCTTGCCGATATCTTTTGTTTCATTGGATTCGATACCACTGGACAGATCGATCCCATCCGGGTCGTAAGTAAGAAGCTCTGCCACGTTTTCCGGCCTTATTCCACCTGCAATAAGACAGGGAACGCCCTGCTCATAAGCAGCGCTCTGATAGGAAGGAACAGCTTCCCAATCGAATCGAACGCCGGTTCCGCCCGCTTGACCATCCACTTTAGAATCGATCACATACCCGTCGGCAACTCCTTGAAAAATCTCCATTTGGTTCATCCCGTTCTCTTGATGATGAATGACCTTCCAAACCGGAAGGCCGAATGCTTCTTTAATGCGCAGGAGCTGGGATACGGTTTCGTTTCCATGGAGCTGTATAACGTCAAGTGGAACAAAATGAAGAATCTGTTCCAGTTCCTCAAGTGTCGGTTCAATGAAAACCCCGACAAGCTTCTGCTTTGGCCGGATCTTCCTGATCCAGCGGGAGACGGCTTCCGGACGAACATACCTTTTCGTTCTTCTGACGAAAATGAAACCTAAATGCGTCGCTTCCGAGGAAGTAGTCTTGGCGACATCCGAGAGCGACCGGTTTCCACACAGTTTGACAATCGGCTCCTTCATCGGACATCTTCCCCTTCCATCAGCACTTGAACAGCCTTGCCTATGTCCTGCTGTCTCATCAACGATTCACCGACGAGGATTCCTTCTGCTCCGAAGCTGGATACGGCAAGTAAGTCGTCATGCGTGAAAATGCCGCTTTCCGAAACAAGAAGAGCTTCTGCCGGAGCAAGCTTCGCCATCCGCTCTGTCTGAGAAAGCTTCGTTTCAAACGTATGCAGATTCCTGTTGTTGATGCCGAGTATTTCAGGGGTGAACTGCTTCAACAATCCCTCCAGCGTTTCTTCCCCATGCACTTCCACTAGCACTTCCATTCCAAGTTCATATGCCTGCAGATAAAGTTCGTGCAGGGCCCGTGCTTCCATCGCTTCTCCAATCAGAAGGACCGCATCCGCTCCAATAGAAGCACTTTCTACGATTTGTATGGGATCGATGAGGAAGTCTTTCCTAAGTACGGGTACATCGACCACCTGTTTTATGGAAGATAAGTAATCCCGGTGCCCCTGGAAGAAATGCTGATCCGTCAAAACAGAAATCGCCTGGACTCCCGCTTGATTGTAATCATGCGCGATCTTCACAGGATTAAAGTCTTCACGAATAATCCCTTTCGACGGAGAAGCCTTTTTCACTTCTGCGATCAGTCCCGCTCTATAGGGGGAAGTTTTCAAGGATTCATGCAGAGAATATTTCCTGTATGTTTGTTCTTCCGGTAAATACATTTTTTCAATTTCCTGCTGTTTGACTGCCAAGATGGTTTCAAGCATATTGACGATTCTCCCTTTCCGTTACAATGGATTCAAAGTAATCTTTGGTCACTCCTGTTCGAAGAGCTTCTTCGACCTGCTTTACTCCTTCGTGAAGGTCATCAGCTTTTCCTGCCACGTACAGGCCGGCAGCCGCGTTCATTTTGACTATATCGACGGCGCTTTGGTTTGATTCTCCGTAGAAAATCTCTTTGATGATTGCTGCGCTTTCCGAGGGTTCGGATGCTTTAATATCGTCAAGGGATCCCCTTGATAACCCGAAGTCTTCCGGAGTGATCGTATATCGGGTGATAGACCCTTCGTTCAGTTCAACTATATCCGTCACGCCTGTTATCGTTATTTCATCCAGACCGTCTCTGCCCGTAGCAAGCAGCACTCGTTCGGATCCGAGCTCTTTCAGCGTTTCGGCCATCTTCTCTGCATAATCCGTGGAGTAAATGCCAATCAGCTGCCGTTTGGCATTGGCTGGATTTGACATAGGTCCGAGGAGGTTGAATATCGTCCGGAATCCAAGTTCCTGCCTCGCCGGGCCGGCATGTTTCATTGCCTGATGATACAATGGTGCGAAAAGGAAAGTCATTCCTTTATCCTGCAGAGCCTTCGCTCCTTCTGCCGGTGTTGTATCGATTGGAATACCAAGCATCTCCAGTACATCTGCGCTCCCGCTCTTGGAAGAAACTTTTCGGTTTCCGTGTTTGGCAACTTTGACACCCATACTTGCAAGCACGATCGATACGGCCGTGGAGATATTGAACGTAGATGCACCGTCCCCTCCGGTACCGCATGTGTCGATGATGGTGGAATCATGGACATCCAGCTTCGTCATGTTGGCACGCATCGCCCGGACGAATCCTGTCATTTCTTCCACTGTCTCCCCGCGGAAACGCATGATGCTTAAAAGACTCGTCAACTGGGCTGTCGTAACCTCGCCCTGCATGATACCGTTCATCGTTTCGAACGCCTGCTGCTCATCCATTACTTCCCCTGATACAACTCTATTTAATAGCTCTTTCATCTCATCTCCACTCCTTCTCCGCTCTTCTCAAAAACCTTCTCTGCTAATTGAATCGTCCGCTTCAAAGCACTCGCTTTGTTCAACGTCTCCTGATACTCTGCTTCGGGATCGGAGTCAGCCACCACTCCTGCCCCTGCCTGGACGTATAGATCCCGTCCCATAAGCGTCATCGTCCGGATCGTTATACATGAATCGATGTTACCGTCGAACCCGAGGTATAAGATGCCCCCGCCGTATAGATTTCTCGGAGTCGGTTCGAGCTCCCGCAATATCTGCATAGCGCGGACTTTCGGAGCTCCGGATAACGTTCCTGCCGGAAAGGAAGAAATAAGGGCATCAATCGGTGATACATCCCCTTTCAGTTCACCAATCACTTTACTTATGATGTGCATCACTTTGGAGAAACGACCAATCGTCATATATTCACTGACCTGAACCGATCCGTATTCGGCTACTCGACCAATATCGTTTCTAGCCAGATCCACAAGCATCCGGTGCTCAGCCAGTTCCTTTTCATCCTTCATCAGCTCTTCTGCAAGGCGGTCATCTTCCTCCTTGGTGCGGCCCCTCTTCCTTGTTCCTGCTATGGGATGGATTTCAAGCTTCCTGTCCCTTACTTCAAGAAGGCGCTCCGGAGAGCTTCCGATGACTTCCACGCCGCCCATCTTCAAATAGAACATGTACGGGGATGGATTCACATTCCGAAGAACGCGGTACAGTTCAAATCCGCTCCTGTCCGTTACCGTGTGGAAGCGCTGGGAAAGTACAGTCTGGAAGACATCACCCGCCAGAATGTATTCTTTAATACGTTCCACGTCCGCTTTGAATTTGTCCGGTTCATAATTGCTGTCCCATTCCATCTCTTCTTCAGACTCCGCCTCTTCCTGCATCATCAAGTCCGGCAGACCAGGAGCCTTCGCCAAGCGGGATTGGACTTTCTCGATCCTTCCCAGTGTATCTTCATAGGCACTTGTCAGGTTCTCTTCACCGCCGCTTCCGAGCCTTGCAAAGGACAAGATCGTCGTCTGCTTCGTTTTGTGATGATAAGCGATTAAAGTCTGGCAGAACAGCAGATGATAATTCGCAAGACTTCCAGCCTCCTCGGCTCTTGGAACCGGTTCATAATCGGATATTGCGTCATAGCTGATATAGCCGACACCTCCTCCTTTAAAAGGGAGATCGCTATCTTCAGCCGGTTTCACCTGCAGATCCTCCAACACCTTTTCGTAAGCTGCTTTGAAAGAAGGCGCTTCTTCTTCCTGCTTCGTCTGGAAATCTGTAATATAGAACGTGCTGTCCATTTCTTTTAATTCAATCATTGGATCTAAGCCAATAAAAGAATAGTTCGACCAGGGTGATTCCGGATCCTGGCTCTCGAGCATATATACCGCTTCGTTATTTAAAGCGTGAAACATGTGAATAGGTGTTAACGTATCCGTGTAAAAGGATTTAGTAATTGGGATGGTCCGATACAGGGATGCATCGCTTTGAAATGTTTCAAAAGTAGTCAAAAAGGCTCACCTCTCCATAGTAGTATGGAGAATGAGACGTTGAGGGTGATAAAACGAGTGGGGGGTTGTCATTGAATACTTACTTACGGCCAGGCAATCGGTCAGCTCCTTCGTCCGACGATTCCTCGCTCTCTCGGCTCAGCTCACTCTAACCTCAACTCAACTCATTCTCATCTCAACTTGCTTATTAAGCTTTCTCACAGTCTATAAAATTCAGACTTCAAAGTCAACAGCGATGTTTCCATGATTTGTAGGAAACAATAAGAAGAAGCAGGAACCGCCGCTTTTCACTGATAGGTCTGCAAAAATAGAAAAGAAAGAAAAAAATTGAACGGATGACAGGGTTCATTCGTCGTATAGGCAGATAGGAAATGAGGGATGCCCATGGACCTTGAGAGAATAAGAGCTGCCCAAGGGGACAAAAAAGCTTTAGCAGGGCTGCTGAAAGATCACTACAGCTTCTTGTTCAAATACGCCTGGAAGATGTGCGGGGAGGAACAACTGGCTTATGACATTACCCAGGAAACAATCATGAAAGCGATCCGAAAGCTCCATCAGTATAAAGGGAATGCCAGCTTCTCCACATGGCTGCTGCAGATTGCAACGCATACCTTCCTTGATATGAAAAAGAAGCACAAGAATACCCGGTTCCTTCATGAGCATGAAATCAATCATATCGAAGCTGCCAAAGTACCCGAAGAATGGTTCGAAACCCAAACGGCCATATGGAAGCTGGAAGAGAAGCATCGTATCCCCATCCTTCTGAAGCATTATTACGGTTACGAATATGAAGAAATCGCTAACCTGTTAAAACTGAAAACCGGCACGGTCAAATCACGTGTTCACTATGGCCTGGACCGTTTACGGAAGGAGCTTAATATCGATGAATGATAATAATAAGAAACGTCTGATTGAACAGCATCTTCACGAAACGAGCAAAAAAATCGATGACTATTTGGAAGTGGATGAACCTTCCTTTCATCAATTTGAAGCTTGGATAGAAGAACATTCCAGGCGTTGGTACCAGCGGTTATGGATAGAACTTGTATGTCTGTGGCTGGTGGCAGCCATCGGTCTTTCCGCCTTATCGTTCACGTTTATCATGTTCCCATCCTTGTTCCTTATCATCCAGATTATTGCTGTCGGGAGCATGTGTGTGTATGCCCTTCGTGAAAAGCGGCGATCGGTGGTGACATCATGAAACAATACGGGCCTGAAGATATCCCTTTATGGGGATTTCTGCTTCTTGGAGCGGTCTTGCTTACTCAAAGCTCGATTCTTTTTATAAAAGCAAGGCGAATCGATAAAGCTCCGTGGTTCTGGGGGCTGATCGGCATCATTCAATTTCCGGTACCGAGCATTCTGTTTTTCATCCTGCGGCGCACGGTCTGGAGGGAGACGCGTTGAAAATCAATCTTGTATTCGCTTGTCTTTTACTGCAGATCGCAGGATACGTCTCCTTGTTCTTCCATCTATGGACGGGGCTGATTCTTATCGCATGCTCGTATGCAGGGTTGTTCACTATATTATTTTTACTTGCGCAGGAGCGTAAAAAGGAGGAACCATTTAATGATTATCGTGACTACTGATTTTGTACATGGGTATGATCTTACAGCTATGAAAGGATTCGTCCGGGGAAGCACCGTTCAGTCGAAGCATATCGGACGCGACATCCTTGCCGGGTTAAAGAACGTCGTCGGAGGAGAAATTAAAGACTATACAGCAATGATGGACGAAGCCCGTCAGCAGGCTATCGGGCGCATGATCAAACACGCAGAAGAAAAAGGTGCGGATGCGGTAATCGCCGTCCGCCTGGAAACCTCTACGGTTACAAACTCTGCTTCAGAAATAATGGCATATGGGACCGCTGTGACTCTTAAACCCAAAGAATAAGCTCAAGGAATACAAGAAACAACATTAGCCCCTGTCAACTCCCATTGAGTGGAGTACAGGGGCTTGATTTGTAGAATTCAGTATTTGGGTATAGACTATTAGCAATCCAAGAGAAGTTATAAAGGAGAGAGACGTATGAAACCAACTGCACTCATTACCGGTGCTTCCGGAGGAATCGGGTACGAACTCGCCCGCCTCTTTGCAAAGTCCGGGTACAACCTGATTGTCGTAGCAAGATCAGAGGCCAGGCTGGAAGCGTTAAAACAGGAATTGGACGGACATCCCGTCACCATAATTGTCCAGGATCTTTCCGAGCCAGGTGCTGCCCAACAGATTTATGACCGGGTAAAAGAACTCGGACTGACGATTACCGTGTTGGTCAACAATGCCGGGTTCGGTTTAAACGGAATATTTGATGAACTCCCCCTTGCCGATCAGCAGCAGATGCTGCAGGTCAATGTGAATGCTTTAACAGAACTGACTCACCTGTTCCTGCCTGAAATCAAAGCGGCGCGGTTCCGTTCGATACCGAAGGGGATCCTCAATGTAGCGAGCACAGCTGCATTCCAGCCAGGCCCTAGAATGGCCGTTTACTATGCGTCCAAAGCTTACGTACTATCCTTTTCCGAAGCTCTTGTCGAAGAGTGCAGAGATACAAGTGTGACAATCACAACTCTCTGTCCAGGTGCAACGGAGACAGAATTCTTCAAAAGAGCGAAAGCAGAGCATACAAAGCTCGTCTACAGCACTATGAAGCCGGAGACCGTTGCTAAATCCGGGTTTCTAGGCTTCGTAAAAGGGAAGCGCGTCGTCATTCCCGGAATGGCAAATCAAGGGATGGCCTACGCTTCAAAACTACTCCCCCGCTCTCTTGCCGCCAAACTGGCACACTATGTCGACCGTTAAGAGTATGCATCACAAATAGAGAGATTCCCCCGATAAACCTTTCGTCCTGAATCTTTTTTCTCTATAATAGAGATATTATGGAAATGAAAGGGATTAAAGGGGGATCTTATGAAGAAGTGGATCATCGGGATATTGTCAGGGGTCGTCCTCATTGTCGGAGCGGCTGCCTACTACTTCGCAAGCCAGGAAGAAACGATGACGGCAGAAGAAATGGAGACGACCAGACAGTCTGCCGAACAGACCGTAACCGAGGAAGTCGAACAATTCGAGAAAGAAAAGAAGAATCCTTTCGGAGACGAAAAGGCCGGTGGTGATTTGACGGATTCCGATTACCAGCAGTACATCCACGCCATGTCTCACCAGAAGGTCAAAGCAGATAAGAAGTGGACGAACTACGTCATCCATCCCGAGCGGATCGACTGGCTGCTTCAACACACCGCCTCTTCTGAATTACAGCATGGGGACACATATAAAGAGATTTTGACGCGCTGGAAGAACGATGATTACTCCCATGCCGTCTCCGATCACAACACCATTTGGAACCTTCAAAATGGTAATGTCGGAAAAGCGACAGGCCTGCTAACCGAACAAGAAGAAGTCCAATATATAGAAAAGCACCAGTAATAGATTGTCCCTGCACCAAGACAAAAAAAACGCCCGGACCGTGTGTCCGGGCGTTTCTTTGGTTCTACAATTCTTCTGCAGTCTTCCGGAAACCGGCGAAATTACGAAAACCCTGTCCTGTGTAATAAGAGGCAGAGCTTTCTGTTGCCAGCATCTCCATCCTCGTTTCAGGATAACACTCATGTGCTGTGCGCAACAACTGCTGCGCCACGCCGTTATTCCGATACTCTTCCTTAACGAGCAGCTCACAGATATAAAGGGTCATCGTGCCATCGGTAAGGCCGCGCAGGTAACCGATGACTTCCCCATCGGAAACGGCAACAAGCGCGGGCTCTGAATTCAGCCAGGAACACAGAGTCTCCTCGGCCCGATCCACAAGGACTTTCCAGTTTTCCTTTTCGTTCAACTGTTGAACGGCATCGATGTCGTGTTCTAGAAATGAGCGGACTTGAATGGAATTCATAAAATCCAACCTTTCTTCTTATAGGATGTTGATTCCCTTCTGCCGTCACCCAGTCATTGTAGATTCTATTTCTCTCCTACTTTATCTCTTTTTTAATTTTACCAGCCCTTTACATGCGCATTATCATAAGGGTTATGTTAAAATATTATCGGACTTTTTCGAATTATTCAAGGGGGATAAGACATGTTTAAGCGTTCCATCCTGATTATTTCTCTGCTTCTGCTTGCCGCCTGTTCTTCCCAAGACTTAGGTTTGCAGGATTTGGAGGAAGCACACCCGGACACATTCGCGGAACCTATCCAGGCTTTATCAGACAGTCAGAAGGAGCGACTGGGACTTCCGGATAAGCTGCCCTTTGACGTCTCTAATGTCCAGGCGAGTATAGATTCCAGCACCGTTACAATTGTATATGGATCAGAGAAAGAAACGGAAGCAGCCGTGCATACGATCTATGAGCCAGGTAACATCCTTCAGGAATCCGAGCTGCAGATACCTCTTAACAATGGAGCAGTAGCCGGTGTTCAAGAAAGAAACGATACCGTATTCGTCGAGTGGTATGAGTCCGACTCTGATGTCATATATCAAGTGGAATATAACGGAACAGGAGAGGACCGGACAGAACAAGCAATGAATATCGCAAATTCGATTTAAAAAAAACAGCCGCTGAGCGGCTGTTTTATATTTTTTCAAGTTTTTTAAAGTTTCGACTGATCGGCCGCGGAGCCTTCAGACGGTCAAAGAAAATCATATAATTGTTCCTCTTCCCATCGATTTCCTCAATAACGCCTTCACCGAAGACCGGGTGTTTCACCCGCTCGCCCTTCTTAAAGCCGCTATCGGTCGGTTCCGGAGCGCGGTAGGCAGCACGGATATATTCTTCTGCCTCCTCCCGTAAGGAAGGATCCATTTCTCCAATACTCTCATAAAGACCTTCTTCCACTTCGAACAGAAAACGGGAAGGGTATTTCTTCTGCCCTCCGTTCTGAAAGCCTTCCGATTCCGTCAGATACAGTTCCTTCTCCGCCCGGGTGACGGCTACGTAAGCAAGGCGACGCTCTTCTTCAAGGGCCCGTTCTTTCCGTTCCCTGAGCGCCCGGACATTAGGAAGGATATTCTCTGACAACCCGATCAGAAATACGTAAGGGAATTCAAGTCCTTTCGCTGTATGAATCGTCATCAGTTTGACGGAATCCTTTTGCTCCTCCCGGTCGTTTTCGGTATATAACGCCAGCATTTGAAGATACTCATCGAGGTGTATAGCTTCCCCCGCCACCTGTTCATACTGCACGACGGAATGAAGGAGTTCCGCCAGATTATCAAGCCGTTCCTGGTCCCCGTCTTCACGCCTGTATGCTTCATAACCGGTAGACTGCATGGACTCCTGCAAAAGCTCCGAAACTTTTCTCTCTTTCTGAATGGATCGAAGATGCTCCATTGATTCAATAAAGGAAGCTGCTCCTGTTCTCAGGAACAAAGGATCCTCCTGATATTTTTTCAATGTTTCATAAAGAGTCGTCCCGTCCTTTTCCGCCCTTTGACGAAGAAAGGTCATCCGCTTCTTCCCAATCTGCCTTCTCGGAACATTGATAATCCGCGCAAAGGAAAGATCATCTCCCCAGGCGATCATTCGCAAGTGTGCAAGCGCATCTTTAATTTCCATACGTTCGAAGAATTTGAAGCCGCCATAGATCGTGTAATCAATATTGGCAGCAATCAATTCCTGCTCGACGGAACGGGATAAGTAATTCGCCCGGTACAGGATGGCGATATCCGAACGTCGCCCGCCCTCCTTTTGAAGAATGGATTGAATTCTATCTTTCACCCATTTCGCTTCCTTGACTTCGTCTTTGGCATGATAGTGGAGAACCTTGACCCCTGATGGATGGACAGGGGTCATCTGCTTATCGACGCGAAAATAATTATTCTGGATCAGCGCATTCCCCAAGGACAGAATTTCCGGAGTCGAGCGATAATTTTCGTTTAGAAAAATGGTCTGAGCTTCAGGGAAATAGTTTTCAAAGTCGACCATATATTTCGGGTCTGCTCCCCGCCATTCATAGATGGTTTGATCCGGGTCGCCTACGACAAACAGGTTCCGATGTTTATCGGAAAGCATACGCACAAGTTCGAACTGTTTCAGACTGCTGTCCTGAAATTCATCCACCTGGAGATAGAAGAGGCGCTCCTGCCATTTCTCCAACACTTCTTTATATTGATCAAACAGGACGAAGACGAAATTTAACAAGTCATCAAAGTCAAGTCCATATACCCGTTTCTGCTTTTTCAAGTAACGTTGGATAATCTGACCGTCCAAATCGCCGGATGCTTCCGAATCGGGCATCTTCCCCCGGAGTATCATCTGTTGGACGTAATGTGTATTCCCCTTCAGGATACCGATTTTGTCCAATATCCGCTTGAATGTCTTCTCGTTCATCTTCAGTTCAAGCTCTTCGAATATTTCCCGAAGCAGCACTTTCTGATCCTCTACATCCAGAATGGCGAAATTCTTCGGATAGAATAAGCGGTGGATATCCTCCCTTAAAATACGGACACAGAATCCATGATAGGTGGTGATGAAGCCCGTATCCTGCTCCCCGCCGATTAATTTTTTGACTCGTTTTTTCATCTCATTGGCTGCCTTATTCGTAAACGTCACCGATAATATATTACCGGGGTCGATTCCGAGCTCTTCGACAAGAAAGGCGTATCGATTTGTCAAAGCGCGCGTCTTTCCTGACCCTGCTCCCGCGATAACCCGCACATATCCCTCCGTGGATGCGACCGCCTCCTGCTGGGAAGGGTTCAATCCGTTCAATAACTTCTCCATCGTGCTTCTCCTTTTCAAGAACATTTGTTTGTATTATAGCACATTCGGGGACTATTCCCATGATCCGACTGTTTGAGAATGACCAAAAGAGGAAACGAGGAAGGAAGAAGGAGATGAGAGACAATGAAGGACAAGGTACAACCTCTATTCACAGAAAAGAAAGTGCATCATACACACTTCCCGAACAGGTACGTCGTCGCACCAATGACGAGAATCAGCGCAGCTGATAACGGAATAGCGACAGACCGAATGAAGCACTATTACGAACGATTTGCAGCCGGTGGGTTCGGCGCTGTCATCACGGAAGGAATATACCCCGATAAGTCCTATTCGCAAGGGTATGCCAATCAACCAGGCCTTGCCGATGAGAATCACAGGGATGCTTGGAAGCCGATTATCCAAGGGGTTCAAAAGCACGGAACCCGGATCATCGCCCAAATTATGCATGCCGGGGCTCAGTCCCAAGGTAACGCCTATAAGGATCAAACCATCGCTCCTTCCGAAGTGGCACCAAAAGGGGACCAGCTTTCTTTCTATGGTGGAAATGGTGCGTTCTCAACACCGAGGGCAATGAACAAAGAAGACATCGCATCCGTCAAAAAGGCTTTCGCGACTTCTGCACGCCTGGCGAAGGAAGCCGGATTCGATGGTGTGGAGATCCATGGTGCGAATGGTTATCTAATCGATCAATTCCTTACTGATTATTTTAACCAAAGAGAGGACGAGTACGGAGGAGTAACGAAGAACCGGCTTCGTTTTGCACTGGAAGTCATAGAGGAAGTCAGACAGGCTGTCGGCAGTGACTATCTCGTCGGGATAAGAATTTCTCAAGGAAAAGCTTCGGATGGCGAACACCGCTGGGCGTTAGGAGAAACGGATGCGCGCACAATTTTCGGAGACTTGGGAGACAGCTCTCTGAACTTTATTCATGTTACAGATAAAGACGGCACCCAGCCCGGCTTTGGTGAAGGATCTATGTCCATGGCGGCTGCCGCCAAAACGTTCAGCGGGCTACCGGTCATCGCAAACGGCCAGCTTCAGGACCCGGAAAAAGCAGCAAGACTGATTAATGGAGAAGAGGCTGATTTTATCAGTCTCGGCACAAGCGCTTTGCAAAACCCTGATGCCCCTGACAAGATCAGACGCGGAGAATCACTGGAAGCCTTTGATTTCCAAAGCATTATGCTTCCCCAGGCTGATATTAAAGAACAGGAATGGAGATAACAACAAGAGCCGAGCCCCCATACAGGGAGTTCGGCTCTTGTTGTCAGTCAGGATTGTCCATAATAATAGCGGGTTGCCTGTTGAAGGTTTCGGAACGTACGAACACCGTCCAGTCTTATTCTATAATTTGTAAACTGCATCGCCACTTCCGGCCTTAGACCTGCAAGCGCCACCTCTACTCCAAGAAGCTGAAGGTTCTGGATCAGACGCCTTAGCAGGTCGCCCCAGGCTTCGTCAATAGAAGTAATACTGGCGAATTGGATGGCGAGTCTGTCTATTTGTTTTTTTTGACAGGTCGCAGGCACACGCGTCAACAGGGTTTCTTTTTGGGCTTCCCGTAAAATAGGCTGCAGCGGGAGCAGCCCGAACCCTTTGGCGATTGTTACAATATTGACCGTCATTTCTTCTATAATATAGGTCAGCCGATCTTCCTTTTCCTTTTCTGCGGTTTTATCCCTCACCCTTGCAAGGATGTACACTTCCCCGTCCTCACGAAATGACTTGGTGAACCACTCCAGTACGACCTCTTTCCCTCGGATCCGATGCTGCTTCTCTGCTACTTCTTCCCTCTCATCATTTCCGACTGCAAGTTCCAGCATGTCGCTGTCCGGGTACAGCTCAGAAAACCTCCTGCCGATGATCTCCTCCATCTCCAGTTCAAATATCCGTCCATAAGCTGGGTTGGCGTAGGCTATTCTATATTGCTTATCCGAAATCAAGACCCCTTCGTCCAAAAGATCCATCGCATTCTGCATAAGCATCCGGAACCCCCCTGTCTTCATACTTTCATTATGATGGGGGTACACTTGGAAAATCAAGATAATTCGACATAATTTTCTGAAAAAATAGTATAATTAAAGATGCATTCTTTTCTAAAGGTCGGCTTTCTGTGCAAATAAAAAAAGCACCCGCAAGAAGGATGCTTTTACGCCTTTTCCATTTGATCCAATCTGGATATGATAGCTACATGTTTTAGGTTCCCGATCGAGTCGAACTCGATTTCAAGACAATCGCCGGGCTTTACAAATCCAATTAATCGTTCTTTCAAGACAGAAAGTTCATTTCTCCGTTCAGAATCTTCAACTAAGACAGCATAGTTACCTTCGTATCGATCCAGTCTGTATTGGTTCACCGGTCCAATCCCCTTCTGTAGTTGGTCCACCCTTCTTTCCTGCGCCAGGCGGCTCTTACCTACCCTTACCCCTGTCTACTTATAGCTAAACATGTCGAATAAACCCCTGCTCTGGACATCGTTCTATGACCGTGATAAGATAGACTAACAAACGTTAGTTAGTTGAATGATAAGGAAGTGATCACATGACGAAAGAAAACATTATGGAAGAGAGTCTGACGCTCTTTGCCAACCAGGGATATGAGAATACGACCTTGGCAAACATAGCGGATGCGGTAGGAATTAAGAAACCTTCCATTTATAATCACTTTGACAATAAAGAAGCCATTTTTTTGAGCGTTTTATATCACGTGGCCGAGCGGGAATCCGATTATTTGATTTCAGAAACCTCGCTTTCTAAGGATCATACGATAGCCGAACGGCTTAAGCACCTGTATTGTACGTATTTGGATCATATGTCGAATTCGACGGAGGGAATGTTCTTCAAGCGGGTCACTTTCTTTCCGCCGGAGGACTTCTCTGATGACATCCAGGAAGTATTTCTGATGATTGAGAAAACACTGACAGATATTCTCGTACCGATTCTAGAACAGGGAATTAAAGAAAAAGTCATCCGTCCACTTCCGACGGAACAGCTGACTTCTGCCTTTTACACCCTTACTAACGGTCTATTCCTGGAAGAGAACTTTTATGACAAGGAAGTATTTCATAAGCGGCAGGAGGCGAGCTGGGAAGTTTTCTGGCTGGGCGTCCAATGCCCGGAGAAGGAGGAGTAATGATGGCATGGTTCTATCTGCTCGTAGGAGCTGTATTTGAAATAGGTTGGGCGATTGGATTGAAATTATCAGAAGGCTTTACGGATCCATTGTTCTCTACGTTAACAGTGATCGGGATTTTGATCAGCTTTTCTTTCTTTACGAAGGCGTTGACCATGTTTGATATTGGTACGGGATATGCGATTTTCACAGGTATTGGTGCAGCGGGAACAGCGATTCTCGGAATGACACTTCTCGGCGATGGCGGCGGCCCGGGAAAGGTCTTTTTTATTGTTCTTTTAATTGTCGGTATTATCGGATTGAAAATGAGTGACTCCTCGCCAACCACCGAGGAAGTCCAACACCAGGAGGGATAAGGATGGCATGGGTATTTTTAATTTTGGCTGGTATGGGAGAAATGGTAGCGATGTTCTTTCTTAAGCTGTCGGAAGGTTTCAAGAAAAAACGGCCGGCGGTCTTTGCAGTTCTGGCCGGGGCGACGAGCTTCTATTTCTTATCATTGTCTCTAAGAGAGCTTCCGATCGGAACGGCTTATGCCATCTGGACAGGAATCGGATCTGCTGGAACAGTGTTGTTGGGAATACTATTCTTCCGGGAACAAATCAATCCAAAAAGAATAGCCTTTGTGGGTTGTATCATAGCAGGCGTCATCGGATTGAAATTAGTCTCATAAATGTGACAATAGTGCTTGAATGATCGCTATTAAGCACGTAAAATAAGAAGAAGCTGCAGTGCAGCCTATTGTTACAGCATCGATGGGGGAACGGAAATTGCGAAAAGTATTAGTCGGTATTCTTATGTTGATTGTCGTTGGTTTCAGCTATATAGGGTACACGAGTTTGGATCATCCTGATGCCAGACCTTCTGCACCTCAAGAAGTGAAAAACTATTAAAATGAAAGGAAAGCCGGGATTCCGGCTTTCCTTTTTTTATGGCTCTGCTTTATAGGGAAGGTCCACGTCCCGATCCTCTCCCCATGTTTTCTCAAGATAGTCATCCCGTCCGGAATTTCCGCGGTAATACTCGTAGCGGAGCTTGTTCTTTTTATAGTAATCCTGGTGATACTCTTCCGCACGGTAAAATGCCCCCGCTTCTTTAATCGGGGTCACGATCTCCTCGGTGAATCGACCGGAGTCCTGCTGAGAAGCAAGGAAAGCTTCTGCCTTCTTCCGTTGGTCTTCGCTCTTATAGAAAATCCCTGTTGTATAAGAAGAGCCTCGATCGACGAACTGACCTCCGGCATCAGTAGGATCTACTTGTCGTATGAATACTTCCAAAAGATCAGAATAAGAGAGGACATCCGGATCATAATAGACTTGCACAGCTTCGACGTGACCGGTATCCCCGGCAGATACCTCTTTGTAAGTAGGCGTTTCTGTATGCCCTCCTGTATAACCGGAGACTGCTTCCTTCACCCCTTTCAATTTCTCGAAAGGCGGCTCCATACACCAAAAGCAGCCGCCGGCGAAAACAGCCGTTTCGTATCCTTCAGGGATATCCTCTTCCGTTACAGCCTCACTTCCGCCGCTTCTCTGGGTCAAATAAGCATATCCTTCTGGAACCAGGAAGACAGCAAGCAAAAGAAGCACAATGACTGCAATCCAACGCTTCCTATATTTCCTCATTCGACCTCTCCTCTCCCTTACAATATAACATGGGAGAGAGAAATTGGGGGATAGACAGTGCGCTCAGGAATAAAAAGCATGATCCCAACCGGTTTCAGTCGTCTTCCCTGTGTTTGCCGACAGTGAACGTTCTATGATTCGGAACGCGTTCTCATTATCCTCGGCACATTCGGAAGCCACTCCATCTCTCGGCACCCACAAATCGTACCCTCTCATATAAGCATCGTTAGCTGTAAAAAGAACACAAATATTACCGGCGACCCCGGTCAATATTAATCTCTCCACCCCCAACTGTTGCAGCAGAATATGGAGTTGTGTACCGAAAAATCCGGAATGCTTCGGTTTAATAATGAAATAATCGTCCTCTTCCGGAAGCATCCGCTCAATGACCGGTCTACCGATCCCCTGCTTACATTCTTCAATCAAATCGGGCACGTTGTCCTGCCACAGCCCGAAGTTGTCATTCACGTAGATGACCGGCACTCCTTTTGACCTTCCTTCTTCCTTTAAAGAAAGGATGGTATCCGTAATCGGAAGTGTCTGTTCCAACAAATCATTACCACCATCAAAATCCATTTTGTTGATCATGTCTATGATCAGTAAGGCCGTCTTCTTATCCTCTTTCATCATCCACCCTCCTTAAAATGGTTCCGGAGCGGCTGGAACTTCCCGCTTATGCTGCGTCTTTCGATGCCGCTCTTTCAACTGCTGTTCTGCCTCTTCCTCAATGTCTTTCCCTTTCAAGAATGAATCGATGGCATCGTAAGAGACTCCGAGTTCCTCTTCATCTGTTTGTCCTTCCCACAAATCCGCGCTCGGTTTTTTCTTCACAATGGATTCGGGGACTCCGAGTGCTACCGCCATTTCTCTCACTTCCTCTTTCCTTAAATGGAGCAGTGGATTCAAATCTACTCCGCCATCCCCGTATTTTGTGAAATAACCGGTATAGTCTTCTGCAGCATTGTCAGTTCCGACAACAAGATAATTGTAATTACCAGCCACTGCGTAGAGGGTGCTCATTCGAAGCCTTGCCTGTAGGTTAGCCCCGCGAAGCCGTTCGGTATCCCGGTTCCAATCCCCACGGGAATGCAGCTGCTGTTTGATCGTATCGTATGTAACCGAATACGGCTCCGTCAACTCGATCCCTATATAGTCGAGGTCAGCCGCTTCCACCACCTCTAAGGCTTCCTTCTGTTCTTCCATCTTCTTATGGATCGGCAGCAAAACGCCTAATGATTGTTCCGGAAAGGCTCTTTTAATTAGAAAAGCAACGACGGCGGAATCAATCCCTCCGCTTATCCCTACTAATACGCCCTCCATGGACGCTTCCTCTACTTTTCCCTGCAGCCATTCACATAAATAATTAATTCGATCCTCCATAGACTCCACCACACCTTTCTATAACGAATGTTACTAAGTGACTTTCCTTATTTTTCAAATAGATAAACATATAGAAGGGTAAACAAAAAACTTTTCATTTCTATGCATTTACGCAATAATGAGGGATAGCAATCCTTTCAAGGAGTGAAAAGTATGATAGAACAAGAACGCCATGTACTCGTTATTTTCCCACACCCTGATGATGAAGCATTCGGAGTATCCGGAACGATTACATCCTATATAAAACAAGGAACCCCTCTCACTTACGCCTGCCTGACGTTAGGTGAAATGGGAAGAAACCTTGGAAACCCTACATTCGCTACGAGAGAATCCCTTCCACAAATCCGGAAGCAGGAATTAATTAAAGCCGCAGAAGCCATGGGAATTGAAGACCTGCGCATGATGGGCCTTCGTGACAAGACCTTGGAATTCGAAGATGATGGAGAGATGAAGAATATGGTTCGTCAGCTGATTGACGAACTGGATCCATCTCTTATCATCACCTTCTATCCCGGGTTTGCCGTCCACCCCGATCATGAAGCAACAGCCCGTGCCGTCGTCCGTGCCGTCAGAGAGATCGATCCACAGGACAGGCCGAAGCTCCATACGGTCGCCTTTGCGAACGACACGGAAGAAAAATTGGGCAGACCGGATATCGTTCATAATATCGAATCCGTCCAAGAAGAGAAATTGAACGCCATGCGGGCACACATCTCTCAGACGTCCCGCACACTCCAGATGCTGGAAGAAGGCATCAAAGTAAACGATCCGGAAGCGATGAAATGGGTAAAAGATGAGCGCTTCTACACCTACAACTGGAACAATGATCAGGTCACCTAAAAGAAAGACTCTACGGAGTCTTTCTTTTTTACATCTCCATAAATCCTACTTGAACAGGCGACTAAAGAGGCCATGAAATGTCCATCCTGAAAATGATACCCTTATCATAGATCATAGAAAAGAAGGAGCTGGATTGGATGGAAAGACAATCGTGGTCGAGCGCTGTCATCATTTTCTTACTATTAACCGCTGTTACAGCCTGCTCCACAAATGAAGAACAGGAAGGCCCTCTCCGCCCCGAGGTGGTCATCCAAGTGGATCACGAGCCTCTCCCTGTCGGCGAACAAAGTGTCCTTCAAGCAGAAGTAATGAGAGAAGGACAGCCGGTAAAGAATGCCGCCTCCGTCAAATTTGAAGTCTGGTTTTCTGAAAAGGGACAGGACACATCTGAAATTTTGGAAGCAAAACATGTCGGTAATGGGAGATATGAAGCATCCTTTACATTTAAAGAAAACGGAGCCTATGAAGTGATCGCCCATACACAAGTTGATGATATCCATACGATGCCGAAGCGGATCATCGCTGCAGGAGACGAACTTCCAAAAGACGCTCATGATTCCGATAGATCCGCACAAATGGCGGAGAGCATGTTCATGGTTCAACTGGTAACCGAAGAAGACGTAAAGCAAGGAGAGCCGTCTTTACTTACGGTTCATATCAACCATATGGAAGAGCCTTTTTCCGACGCTGAAGTGAGACTGGAAATTACTGCACCATTTATGAAAGAGCCTGCCTATGTGGATACAGATCCTGTAGAATCAGGCGAATACCGAGGACAGTTTACGTTTCCCCAAACCGGTTCCTACAAGTTGAACGTTCACTTTGAGAAGGTGGATGAAGACATACACGGACACAAAGAAGAAACATTGGATATCGAAGAATAAAGAAAAAAAGGCCGCCCCATAGAAAGGGCGGCCTTTGTCATTAAATTTCTGTATTTTGGAGCTTTTTCTTCTTCGCCATTTTTTCACGTTCGTTCTTGTTGAGATATTTCTTACGAAGACGCACACTCTCCGGTGTAACTTCGCAATACTCATCATCATCCAAGTACTCAATTGCCTGCTCCAGAGTCATCTGGCGTGTTTTCTTGATCGTAGAGGTTGAATCCTTGTTAGCAGAACGGATGTTGGTCAAGTGCTTCTCTTTCGTAATGTTAACGGTAAGATCGTTCTCACGGTTATGCTCACCGACAATCATTCCTTCATAAACTTCTGTACCCGGTTCTACAAAGATCGTACCGCGGTCTTCCAAGTTCATGATTCCGTATGTGGAAGCTTTTCCTTTATCAAGAGATACAAGGACACCTTCCCGACGGCCGCCGACCTGACCTTTGGCCATAGGTGCGTATCCGTCGAACGTATGGTTTAGAATACCGTAGCCACGTGTCTGGGTCATGAATTCTGTGGAATATCCGATCAAACCACGGGAAGGTACAAGGAATTCAAGACGGACTTGGCCGTTTCCATCGTTGACCATATCCTGCATTTCACCTTTACGGTAACCAATGGACTCCATTACAGCACCCTGGTACTCTTCCGGTGTATCGATTTGCACACGTTCCACAGGCTCACATAGAACGCCGTCGATCTCTTTCAAGATTACTTTCGGCTTGGAAAGCTGCAGCTCATAGCCTTCCCGTCTCATATTCTCAACGAGAATAGACAAGTGCAGTTCTCCACGTCCGGAAACTGTGAAAGCATCAGGAGATTCCGTAGGATCAACACGAAGACTTACGTCAGTCTCGAGCTGTGTCATCAGACGCTCTTCAATTTGACGGGACGTTACGAACTTACCTTCACGTCCAGCGAAAGGACTGTTGTTGACAAGGAATGTCATTTGAAGGGTTGGTTCATCAATACGTGGGATTTCCATTGCTTCCTGATGTTCAGGGCTGCAAACCGTTTCTCCGACGTTGATATCTTCCATACCCGCAAGAGCGATGATGTCTCCAGCTTTCGCTTCTTCGATTTCGACACGTTTCAGACCGATGAATCCGAACAGCTTGGAAACGCGGAAGTTTTTAACGGAACCGTCTTTCTTCATTAGAGATACCTGCTGTCCAACTTTGATCGTACCGTTGAATACACGGCCGATACCGATACGTCCAAGATAATCATTGTAATCAAGCAATGTTACCTGGTACTGAAGCGGCTCATCCTTCGTATCCACTGGTGCAGGGATGTTGTTCATGATCAGTTTAAAGATCGGGTCCATCGTCTCCTGCTGATCCTCAGGCTCATCACCGGAAGTACCGTTCAATGCAGAAGCATAGACAACAGGGAATTCCAGCTGTTCGTCATCTGCACCCAGTTCTATGAACAAGTCCAGAACTTCATCAACAACTTCATCAGGGCGGGCGTTCGGACGGTCAATCTTGTTCAAGACGACAACAGGAGTCAATTTCTGCTCCAGTGCTTTCTTCAGAACGAACCGTGTTTGTGGCATACAGCCTTCATATGCATCTACGACAAGCAGTACGCCGTCTACCATTTTAAGAATACGCTCAACTTCCCCACCAAAGTCTGCGTGACCAGGTGTATCAAGGATGTTGATGCGTGCATCGTTATAATTGATCGCGGTATTTTTCGCTAGAATTGTAATTCCGCGTTCTTTTTCCAAATCATTAGAGTCCATGGCGCGCTCATCGACGTGCTCGTTATCACGGAAGGTTCCGGAGTAGTGAAGCATTTGGTCAACCAACGTCGTTTTTCCGTGGTCAACGTGTGCGATGATCGCGATATTACGTATATCATCTCTGTGTTGCATGAAGCACACACCTCTTTCGTATCATTATTCAACCGTTCTATTATAACACAGTTTCAAGGGCGCAGATACAAGTTTACATGCCTGATAATAATGGAAGCGTTTCATTGACTCACAAGTGTTTCGGAAGTCCGAATCTTTCCTTTCCATTGCAGAGCCACCACCATAACGCGTACAATATACAACAGCCCTTATCTGCTAACAATATGGCCTTTGTTGGTTGTCTATATACAGAAAACACTCGGAAATTAGGTGAAGCAATGAACACGAGACGTATCGGAGAATGGCTTGAAGTAGAAGTGCCGGAAGAATGGAACGGCTATACGATTGAACGGATCATGAAAAAAAAGTGGCATGTCCCACGAAAATTAATCCACAGCTTCCGGTCAAAGAAGGAAGTTACTCTGAATCAGGAAATCCCCCACTGGAAAACCGCTAAAGCGGAGGCGGGGGATATATTACGCATCCGCTTGTTCCGCCCGCGGCCCCTAGAGGTCGTCCCGACACCTATGCACGTGGATGTGATCTATGAGGATGACCACCTTCTTGTCGTGAATAAACCTGCCGGTGTGTTCACCCATCCAAATAGACCGGATGAGCATGATACATTAGTGAACGGCGTAGCCGCTTATTTCAAGCAGAAAGGCATTTTTTCCACTCCAAAGTATGTACATCGACTCGATCGGGATACATCAGGAGCCATTCTGTTTGCGAAACATGAACTAGCCATCGCCATGCTCGGAAAAGAGTTACAGGAGCGAAGAATTAAACGAACTTATTTGGCATGGGCCCACGGAAATCTCTCTCCAGCGAAAGGCCGGATAGAAGCACCGATTGGGAAAGATGACAGCCATCCGGTCCGCAGATGTGTAGCGGAAGACGGACAGCGCGCACTGACCCATTATGAAGTTGTCGAATATGACAGGAAGCAAGACGCTTCCTTAGTCAAATTGCGTTTACAAACGGGGAGAACCCATCAAATCAGGGTACACCTCAGCCATGCCGGCCATCCGCTTCTTGGAGATGAATTGTACGGCGGTGCCGGGAGTCTTAATTATAAACAAGCCCTGCATGCGGCCAAGTTGACACTCTATCATCCCTTTACACAACAAGAAGTTCATTGCCTTGCCATGCCGATGAAAGCTTCCCCATTGTTTACAGAAGCGCAGGTCCTTAAGCTCTCTGATTGAGCACTTATTCTTATGAAAGTGGTCTTATCAAAGGGCGGAGGAATAGGGGGCAGCTCTCTGATTGCTTTTCCCTTTAACTATTGCCTCTTTGGCAGACTGAAAAAAGATCCGCCCACAAAGGCGGATCTTTTAATGCACTTGTGAAGCTTCAATATAATTTAGCCATCATAAAAGACATTTACTTCCCTGTGATAGACGCATACAAATCATCATACTTCTCTGCGCACTTCAGATCGAGTTCAGTAAGACCCTTGGCATTCCATGATGTAAGCTTCATAGTCACCATCTTATAATCAATGCTGATGAAAGGATGATGTTGAATGTCCTCCGAATATTCCGCGACATGATTGACGAACTGAACCCCTGTAAGAAATTCAGAGAACCGATAGCGTTTGACGATGAATTTATCCTCACTGAGCTTCCAGCCGTCTAATTCTTCCATTCTCGCCTGCTTCTCTTCATCTGGAATCCTTTGCTCCTCCATCTCTTTCACGACTCCTTTTTGTATAGCTGCTTCTACTTATAAATACCCTTTTCCCGAAAATGGAAACACTGTCGGATCAGTTGTCCATAGACATGAACGTCCGGAGATCATGAAGGCATAAATCAAGTGCGTGTTCCCAAAAGTCTGCTTCCTCCAGGTTTACACCTAAGTGTTTCATGGCAAGATCTTCCACGGACATCCTGCCTGTATCTTGCAGCAGGGCCACATACTTATCCTCAAAGCCCTGCCCCTCCTCGAGAGCTTTCGCATAAATTCCCATGCTGAACAAATAGCCGAACGTATAAGGGAAGTTATAGAAAGGAACATCGGTAATATGGAAGTGGAGTTTGGACGCCCAGAACGTAGGATCGTATTCCTTCAATGTACCGACATATGCTTCCCTTTGTGCCTCCTCCATTAAATCGTTCAAGCGCTGTTTTGAAACAGCTCCGTGCTGTCTTTCTTCATAGAAACGGGTTTCAAACAAGAAGCGGGCGTGGATGTTCATGAAGAATGCGATACTGCGCTGAACTTTATCCTCCAAGAGTACTCGTTTCTCTTCTTGTCCTTCCGCCTGTTTGACCGCAGCATCTGCTACAATCATCTCCGCAAACGTGGACGCCGTTTCCGCTACATTCATCGCATAGCCCTGATTTAATATCGGAAGCTCATTCATAACATGCTGATGATAGGCGTGCCCAAGCTCATGCGCCAGTGTCGCTACACTCGACGGTGTCCCTGAATACGTCATAAATATCCGGGTTTCTTCACTGTCAGGAAAGCTCGTGCAAAATCCCCCTGGCTGTTTACCGGGACGGTCTTCTGATTCGATCCACCCTTTCTCAAATGCCATCTCAGCGAAATCAGCCATTTTCGGACTGAACTGCCGGAAATGCTTTAGAATGAAGTCTGCTCCTTCCTGGAAGCTCCAGCCTGTTCCTGAATGACCGATTGGTGCTTCTACATCATAGAAGCTTAGTTGATCGATTCCCAAGAGTTCGGCTTTCTTTTTCATATAAGGTATGTACTGGTCCTTATATTTTGTAATGGCATTCCACATCGCATCCAGCGTTTTTCTGCTCATCCTGTTATATTCGAGCGGCTCCTTCAACACGTTCGTCCAGCCTCTGTGTTTATACACCTGCAGGCGGAAGCCTGAAAGGTGGTTTAACGTGCTGCTGAAAAGATCCGATTGCTTTCCCCATACCTGCTGAAGTTTATCAAAGGCTTCCTTCCGTACAGCGCGGTCGGAGGAATCGAGCTTATTCGCCGCCTGCCCGATGGAAAGCGTTTCTCCATCCAATTCGATTTTCAGTTTACCTACAAGCTGATCATACATTTGTTCCCAGGCATCGTACCCGTCAACGCTGAGATCATTAATCAATGCCTCTGAATTTACCTCAAGCTTATCTTTCGCATGTTCTCTTCGCTCATTAAGAACGAAAGCCACATCACGGAAAGGTGGCTGATTCAACAAAGACTTCCATACGTCATCATCCGTCTGGACAAGCTTCTGATCGAAGACGGTTAAGCTGTTATCCACTTTGGCCCCAAGATCACCACGCTTTGATAGCCAGGCGGAGACTCCCTCGTCCTCCACGTTTTGAGCATTCAAGCAACCGACGAAAGCTCCGAATTCAGCCAGTTCCTTTAAAACCAACTGCAGCTGTATCAGTACGGCATCTAAGTCTTCCATTTGATCCGTATTCTTTGGAGCATGGAAATCCTGCACCAGCTGCTCCAACGTATCGCCATGTTGTTCGATGCCTTGGACATACGACTTCAATTCTGATGAGCTGCTTCCACCAGCAAATATACTATTTAAATTCCAAGTAACCGGATAAGTGGACATGGATACTCCCCTTCCTTAATATGTACCATCATTTTTCATTTGAACGCTTACATTATATCAAAAATTTCCTTTCTCCCCTATTTCTATATAGTCAAAGCCTCTGTTTGTCTATATAATGAAAAAAAAGAGTTTGGAAAGGATGAAGACTTGTGAGATACCGACGACAAGACCCCCTTCGTTATATATTTCCAAATCCTATAGGAGCCCGTTTTAAAATCATCCAGGTCGGCGACCGTCCGGTGGATTCATCGTTCGGCAAGGCGGTCATTCATGACTTGAGTACCGGAGGATTGAAAATGGCAACAGACATCAAGATTCCCCTCCACAAAGAGATTGACGTCTTCCTTCAACTGGAATTTGAAGGAACCTCCCTTTCCTTTACTGCCGATGTCGTTTGGATGAAGCCATATATGAAGGAATACCTTTATGGTTTGGATTTCAAAGGAGACCAGAAATCCGAAATTGTCCAGGCTTTAAAGAAATGGAAAGCGATTCCTGCCAACGGCTGATTTTCATTTTCTGTAACATAAAAGAAATATTTATGTAATAAAATTGAAACCTTTCCACTTTCTGATTCGTCTATATAGTAGTACGAAAACAAACATGTCGGAAAGGGGCGTTCATTATGAAGAAACGTATAGAATATGATTTTGCAGAAATCGCTAGTGTTGCAGGAGGGGCCGCCTTCCTGACCCTGTTCTTATACTTCATCATTTACGTCCAGTAAATAATATTTCAAGCCTCTCCTTGGAAGGAGAGGCTTTTTCGTATGCAGGCGGCAGTCTTTTTGATTAGAATAGGAGGAATCCTCTCTTTATAATAGAAGTAATCCCATTACAAACAGGAGGGAATTTTTTGGATCATTACCTGGAATACCCTGACATATTAAAGGAAGATCGAATTACGTTCGGTCTGACGCTCCCAATAGATAACTATCACGGTCGGAAGCCTGACATGACAAAGCAGTTGGAGCGGGCTCGCCTCGCAGAGAAACTTGGTTTCCACAGTTTATGGCTCCAGGATGTCCTGTTGGAGGATCCGACTTTTGAAGACCCCGCAACAGGACAAATATACGATAGCTTAATCTATCTTACTTACCTGGCCAGCCAAACGAAGACGATTCATTTAGGGACAGCCGCCCTTGTACTGCCATTAAGGCACCCGTTACGGACGGCGAAGGAGATCGCAAGCATCAGCAACCTTTTTCCCGGTCGATTGCTTCTCGGCGTTTCTTCCGGAGATCGAAGGAAAGATTTCGAAGGATTGAATGTTCCCATTATGGAGCGCGGAGAGTGGTTTCGCGATGCCCATCAGGTTATACAGGAGGCACTGGGTAAGGAATTTCCCGATTCCAAGTCCCGATTCGGTCGAATGGACAAGTCGAACCTTGTTCCCAAACCAAAGGAGAACATCCCTTTTTATATGACGGGATACTGCCAGCAGTCACTGGATTGGATTGCCGAACACAGCGATGGTTGGATGTTCTATCCTCAACGCCCGGATAAACAGAGGGAAACGATCCATCAGTATCGGGAAAAAGTGAGGCTCTATCACGGCGACGTCTTCCGTCCATTCTTCATGCCGCTTCCACTCATACTTGAGAAGGATCCGGATCACCCTGTCGAAAAGATCCCTGCCGGATATAGAACGGGCCGAAAAGGGTTGGTTGGTTTAATCGAAGAGTACCGATCGATCGGAGTCAATCACTTGATGTTCAATTTGGCGAGAAGCGAACGTTCTGTCGAAGCAGTCCTTGCAGAGCTGGGCAGTGAAGTACTACCCCTTTTCCGCCTATAAATGAAATAATGGAAAGGAGCACGGTATGGAAGATGCACAAATTCTCGTAATGGGCAGCGTACACTTTTCCGTTGAACCCGATACGGTCAATAACCAGCAGAAGAAGATATTAGAAGTGGTTGATTGTTTGAAGGAGTATGAGCCGACGAAGATTGCAGTAGAGAAATCTTTTCTTCTTGAAGAAGAGATTAACAAGCGTTACGAACTGTTTCAAGCCGGAGCCTTTCAACCGGCATATGATGAGGTAGAGCAATTCGCCTTCCGGATTGGCAAGGCCTTGAGTCTTCCTCGTCTCCACGCTGTCGACGCACAAGTTGATATGGACCGTCCACCCCTGAGTCAGGTGTTTGCCTGGGCGAAGGAGTACCAGCCTGATTTATTGAAAGAAATCGTAGAGATGCAGCACGAGTTGAATCAAAGCCGGCAGAAAACAGATATAATGGAGAAGTTAAAAGAGGTAAACAGACTGGAATATGGAAGACGATTACAAAGGTTGTACTGGAAGCTGTCCCAAATCGGCGATCGCTCCCATCCTTTGGGAGTGGAATGGCTCAACCAATGGTATCTTCGGGATTTAACCATTACAGCCAACCTACTGAAACTGACGGAACCGGGGGACAGGGTACTTATATGGATCGGAGCGGATCATCTGCACCTTATCAGACAAATGCTGGAAGACAGTAACCAAGTAAAAATCATTCATCCCTCCTTATTCCTTGATGGTTCCAACAAGCTTGCTGAGTAACCGGTTCCTATTGTCTATTAAAATAAGGAGGACTGATCCTATGGCAGAGAAATCGTGGACGGACCGCTTCGATCCTCTTTATTTCCCACTATTCACGGCCATTCCTGTCGGGGTATGGCTGACAGGAAAAGATGGCCCCTTTCAAGGGGTGGAAATCAGTTTATATATCATTACGACATTATTTTTATTCTTCTCTGGCAGCGTAGAAACCAGCAGCGACGAACGGAAGCACCGAATTTTTGGCTATTTGTATATGGTATCCGGACTATTCTTGGCCGGTGCCGGTCTGTACCGCTGGCTGAATTAGAATCAAATGAAGAAGAGCCAAGGCAGAATCATCGGGATCATAATGATCATGGTAAAGATCAACCAGGAGCTTGGATCTTCTTTTTTCGTCTGATTCCTGTAAGACACGCCCCAGGCGGCGAGTAATATCAGAGTCACGATGATGCTCCGCACATGAATATCTCCGTCTTTATTATTCATAAATATATAGACCGATCCTTCTGTCAGGAGCAGAAGACCGACAATAATATTGAACAGATGCGTAAACCGCTTACTCACAAAGCATCCTCCTAAATAAAATTAGCTTTTACACTCTCCAAGTATAGTACATCCTCTTTTGATTAGGAAGAACCGAGGATCGAAGCATAACGTGTAAGAAGACAAGGGGGCAGCAGTTACCAAAAAAGCACCCATATCCGGGTGCTTTTTTTTGTGCAATTATAAATTATCAAGTAGGTTTCGAAGTGGTCCTGTAACTTCGAAGAACGAGTAATCTTTATTGAGAACGCGCCAGGAGTCCTTGTACAAGTAAACCTCCAACAAGGTCCCTTGTTTTCCGGACAGCTTCAAGGCGCCACTGACATTGGTATCTGCCTCGATCGACTCTTCAACTGGAGGGGATGCTTTCATCGCTTCGAGCAATTGCCGGATTTCATCTTCCTGATCGATAATCCGCGATGTTCTTTCTCCTTTGAGATTATAATAGGTCAGCGTTAATGGACGCTTATAATCCTGCCATTCGTGCGGAGTGATATCATCCTTACTGAATGCAACAGGATTGAAGAAGTACCTGTGGTTTATGTAGCTGACAATGGTTGCCAGGATCATCACCGTCGCTATTGCTATCCATATTTTCTTCCACATCTTCGTCCCTTCCCGCCTCCTCTTTTACATCGATAAAATGAATGGCATATATTCTATACAAAGTAAGTTCTCTATTAAGTAATACGAAAAAAAGACTGCAATAGTTTCAAAATGGCTAAAGAAATTCCATTTATATAGAAAGAGCAGGAGTACGACTCCTGCTCTCTTTTAATCTTCTGAAGGGAAACCCAGTAGTGTTTTCACTTCCAGATATTCCTCTATACCATAATCTCCCCATTCGCGACCGATACCGGACTGCTTATAGCCTCCGAACGGGCCGGCGAAATCCGCTTCGGCATCGTTGACCTTCACTCTACCTGCACGGATGCTTCCAGCGACCTTCCTCAAGTTCTTCGGATCTTTCCCGAATACATAACCGGCGAGCCATAAACGGTATCATTAGCGATTTCAATAGCTTCATCAATAGAGTCATACGTAATGATTGTCGTTACGGGACCAAAAATCTCTTCCTGAGCAATGACCATAGAATTGTCTACGTCTGTAAACACCGTAGGCTTCGCATAGTAGCCGGTTTCCAGACCTTCCGGCTTACCAGTACCACCTACAAGTAAACGTGCACCTTCTTCCTGTCCTTTCTCAATGTAGGATTGAACCGTATCCCATTGTTTTTTCGACACGAGGGGCCCTATGCGATTATCTCCTCTTGGGTCACCAACAGGATATTCAGGAAGAACCTTCTTCACCGCATCCTCGAATGCCTCTTTCATGGAGGACGGCACAAGTACTCTTGTAGCAGCAGAACATACTTGACCGCTGTTATTTGCAATATGATTCACGGCGGACCTCGCTGCATCTTCGACATCTGCATCATCAAGAATGACAAGTGGTGATTTACCACCCAGTTCCAGAGCGACCTTCTTAATGGTATGAGAGGCATTTTCCATGATCTTCTGTCCGACAGCGCCGGAACCGGTGAAGGATACGAAGTCGATGTCCGGATGAGAGCTGATGCCGTCTCCTATGACCGAACCGGAACCATTTACCAGGTTGAAGACCCCTTTAGGCACTCCTACTTTGTCAAAGATTTCTGTAAGGATAATCGCAGCAAACGGCGTCAGCTCTGCCGGTTTCAAGATGACAGGACTTCCTGCTGCAAACGCGCTGGCAATCTTTGTAGATGTCTGATTTGTAGGGAAGTTCCAGGGGGTGATCAATCCACTTACCCCGACCGAATCTTTCTGGACGAAATGACCGCCTCGGTCCTCGAAGAAAGAGAAGTTCTTTAGAGATTCAGCTGCCTGGGAGAAGTGGTTATATCCCATGCTGTAGTGCACGTTCTCCGAAACGGAAACCGGTGAACCAAGTTCATCCGTGATCGTATCAATGATCTCCTGCTTGCGATTCTCGTATTCGGCAGCAATCTTCTCCAGCATCTCTACACGCTCTTCTTTGGACGTCTGGGAAAAGGAAGGGAAAGCCTCCCTTGCGGCCTGAACAGCTTTATCAAGATCTTCTTTCGTTCCCAGACTTATTTTCCCTATAACTTCTTCTGTAGCAGGATTAATTACCTCTTCTGTTTCATTTCCTGTAGAATCGATCCATTCTCCATTTATATAGTGTTGAAGATAGTTACGCATAAATAGATACACTCCTCTGATGTAATAAATTTACAATATCAAGATATATGAGACTATAACCGTAAAAACAGCAGATGAAACATACAAATGGCCGCCCCCTTCTCAAACTATCGGGATTCCTCTATAATTGGAGCAATAGGCAGAAGGGATGATCATTGGTATGACTTCAACACATCAGCACATACAAAAATACTTGAATGATAATGAAGATAAAGGGAGACTGCTCGTCAGCTGCCCGGATAAACCGGGTATCGTCGCGACCATCTCGAATTTCCTTTATGAAAATGGAGCAAACATTGTAGAGTCGAGCCAATATACGACGGATCACGTAGACGGCACATTTTTCCTGAGGATTGTTTTCGAGACAGAAGGACTGAAAGAAAAAGCAGCCGATTTAAAAAAACATTTCCATGCGATCGCAGAACAATTCCGCTTGGAGTGGAAAATGACATTTCTCCATGAACTGAAAAAGACAGCTGTTTTCGCATCCAAAGAACTGCATTGTCTGCGGGAACTATTATATGAATGGGAAAGCGGGGATTTGCTGACGGATATCGCCCTCGTAATCAGCAATCACGAAACAGGAAGAGAGTTGGTCGAGTCCTTCGGCATACCGTTCCACTACATTCCTGCCAACAAGCATATTCGGAAAGAAGTAGAGGCAGAACAGCTGGAGCTTCTTGAGAAATACGATATTGATTTGATCGTACTGGCAAGGTACATGCAAATACTGACTCCTGTATTTGTAGCCCAACACCCTTCCAGCATCATCAACATCCATCATTCGTTCTTACCAGCTTTCATAGGTGCCAACCCGCACAAACGTGCTTATAATCGGGGCGTGAAATTAATCGGCGCCACTTCTCATTACGTGACAGACGACCTGGATGAAGGTCCGATTATCGAGCAGGATGTTATCCGGGTCGATCACCAGAATGATATCGATGACTTGAAGAAAAAAGGACGTCTCATCGAACGAAGCGTGCTGGCCAGAGGAGTCAAATGGCATCTGGAAGACCGAGTCATCGTGAACGGCAATAAAACCATCGTCTTTTAATCCTTCCAACACTATTAAAAGTCACGAAAAAGCACCCGACTATTCGTCGAGTGCTTTTTCCATGTTTCACTTCATAGGATAGGTAATAACATCCTCCAAAAAGGAGTCGATCGTATGATCCACAGCGTAAGACCAGGTGAAACACTCACACAAATATCCAGGGATTACCGGGTTCCCCTCACAGATATCCTGCGGGCAAACAATCTATCAAACCCTGACATAATCTATCCCGGCCAACAGCTTCAAATACCAGGAATACCTGATCCTTCCACCATTCCTTATCGAATTGATGTCTCAGTAAACAATCGAAAGTTGAGACTTTACAATCGTAATAAACTTGTCAAAGAATATCCGATTGCTGTTGGAAAAATGCTGACTACGACGCCGATCGGTACTTTCATCATTATTAACAAAGCACCTGATCCGGGAGGTCCGTTCGGCACCATGTGGATGAGTTTATCTAAAGAACATTACGGCATCCATGGAACAAACAATCCCTCCTCCATCGGTAAAGCCGTTTCCAAGGGGTGTATCCGGATGCACAATGAAGATGTCGAGGAATTAGCTGACATTGTGCCCGTCGGTACTCGTGTAGATATCCATTTGTAGTTAACGGATTTCTGAAGTACTGGAAATCTCTTTTCCAGAAAGTGCTTCAGAAGCAAGACGATCCGCCTCTTTGTTGTCTTTCCGGGAGAGCAGTTGATAACTTGGTGTAATACCCGCGGTTTCAAGATCAGCATCGATCCGGTCCGCCCAACGATTCAGTTCTTCTTCCACACAAGCCCAATCGCCTTCCATCTGATGAATGACGACACGGGAATCACCGTAAAACGTGACTGGTAGATGTTGAGCACCGAGATTCGCCAGTTCTTGGACCGCCAAGTGAAGAGCAGCGTATTCCGCTTCATTATTTGAACCGAGCTGCTCTATCCTCGCACTTCTCCTTCTCCGCATCGCTTTTCCGTTCTGTTTGTAATAAATAACACACCCAAGCCCCGAGAGTCGATCATTTAAGTCAAAACCTCCGTCGAAATAAACAGAAACATCATGGGGCTCTGTTTCGAGCTGCTTCCTATACTTCTCCAAGTCCTTCCGTTTCCACATAGAATCATGTTGGTCCAGAAACTCGATCTTTTTCGCCCTTTTCGTCTTCTCTAAATCATCCGCAATAAGCAGTACTTCTCCGATGCTTTTTTCTTCAGAACGGAAGTGGATCTCCGCTTTTCCAGGTGTCTGATATGTACATTCCAACCTTATTTTCAATGGACAACCCTCCTTATTCTTCTATCTTACCCGAAGTCAGCTTTTTTAGAGCTTTTTATAAAAACCGGTCGCCGTTCCTTGGAATCCGTAATATCTGTATATTTCATGAGCGCGCTTCCTTTCCTCGCGGTTCCCGCTGTTTAACTGGATCGTTCCTGCCCCCTGCTCGGCTCCCCAATTCTCTGCTGTTTGCATAAGCTGTTTCCCGATACCTCTTCCCCGCTCTCCTGCTCTCACGATGAACGCAATGACTCGGATATGGGAGCGGTCATCATGATAAGCAAGCGAATGCGTCATACCTATCATCCCATGAATCCGGTCATCTTCTTCCCAAACAAACGTTTTGTATTCTTCCCTTAATTGAATCTTCTTCATACGGTCTGTCATTTGATCAACGTTGGTCGCATACCCCAGTTCCCCCATCAATCCAGTCAATTCAGCCGCATCTCCCTGCTGCATATCTCTAATCATACAATTCTCCCCTTCCAATCCATAGAAAAAAAGCCCCTGATCCATAACACAAGGGCTTATCTCTTTTAATTGTTCGTCTGCTCCAACTGCCTCAGCTCTACCCGTCTGATTTTCCCTGAGGTAGTCTTCGGCAGTTCTTTAATATATTTAATCCGACGCGGATACTTATAAGGGGCGGTTAGCTCTTTTACATGCTGCTGAAGTTCAACAGTAAGAGAATCCGTCGCTTCGTACCCTTGCTTTAAAACGATATAAGCCTTGACAACACTCCCTCGAACATCATCGGGGCTCGCAATAACGGCACACTCCTGCACGGATGGATGCTTAATAAGGGCGTCCTCTACTTCAAACGGACCGATTGTGTAGCCTGAGCTGATAATAATATCATCGCTACGCCCTTCGAACCAGAAATATCCATCTTCATCTTTCCTTGCCTGATCCCCTGTTACATAATAGTCACCTCTTCTTGTCATTTTCGTCCGTTCTGGATCTTTGTAATACTCCCGAAAAAGTGCCGGCGTATCCAAGTGTACGGCGATATCACCGACTTTCCCTGAATCCAAAGGCATTCCTTCCTCATCTATAATTTCTACATGGTTACCCGGGGTGGGACGGCCCATGGAACCCGGTTTCACTTCCATGTCTTTCATAATACCGACGAGCAGCGTGTTTTCCGTCTGCCCGTAGCCATCCCGCACAGTTACATGGAAATGACGGCGGAATGTATCAATCACTTCTCTATTTAACGGTTCTCCCGCTGAAACAGCACTGTGAAGAGCTGAAAGAGTATAATCAGCAAGGTTGTCGGCTTTCGCCATCAGACGGTACTCTGTCGGTGTACAGCAGAGTACGTTTACCTTCTCCTCATCCATCAGCCTCAAATATTTGTTCGGTTCGAATCTGCCATGATAAACGAGGCCCTTCGCCCCCTTGCCGAGCACGGATAAGAATGGACTCCAAATCCACTTCTGCCATCCCGGACCCGCAGTAGCCCAGACCGTATCGCCCTCTTCAATGGCAAGCCAATTGTCAGCTGCCGTCTTCAGGTGCGCATACCCCCATCCATGCGTATGAACAACCCCTTTCGGATTTCCTGTCGTACCGGATGTGTAAGATAAGAACGCCATATCGTCTCTGTCTGTATCAGCAGTTTCCATTGTCGAGGGATAATCCTCCATCAGCGCATCCAGATCGAACCATCCTTCTTCCGGTCCGCCTACACGGAACTTCAACAGACGGTCGAACTCTTTGACTCCTTGGAACTGTTCCGTGTATGGATGATAGCTTATCACCCCGCGGACTTCCCCGTGGGATATCCTGTACTGCAAATCTTTCGTCCTCAGCATTTCCGAACTTGGAATGACCACAAGTCCCGCTTTCAAAGCTGCAACATATACATGATACGCCTCCAGAAGACGCGGAATCATGACAAGCACCTTATCCCCGGCTTTTAAGCCTGCACTTAAGAAAGCGTTTCCAATTTTGTTTGCATTTTCAATCAGCTGATCATATGTAACTCCTCTTCGCTCCCCTGCTTCATTGATCCACTGCAACGCTTCGCGCCCTGTACCGTCTGCATACTTCTCCATCTCGGATACGATGTTATATCGATCTGGTGCTATCAAACTTTCTCTCTTCACAGAAACCCTCCTTTATGATCAATCGCGTCTTTAATCGCATTCATTATACCAAGTTTTTGGAATATTTCCAATAATGTTATTTGCGCAAAGGAAACATTATTGCTCCCGATAAATTGACAGATAATTATTTCGTATCTTATAATAAGTGACAAAGTATGGATAAGGAGTGTCGTTTAGTGAACGTTCAGGCAAGCAGAATCGTACCGGACAGCAAAACCTGTCTCTTGATTTCTATCGTGGTGTTGTCTGTATTTGTCTTATTTTCCGTCCTAACAAAAAACGCCAACTATGCTTACGCTTCCGTCCTGACTGTATTGCTGATTAACGGGTCCTTATTATTTCAGACAATGAAAAGAAAAAAAAGGGCGTGAAATCACGAGTGATTTCATGCCCTCTTTCTTACTGCCGGCTTCTTTCCCAGGACCAGGCGGTTGCATGGTACCTTGTGTGTTCATCTAAAGTTGTTTGCAACAGGGAAAGGTCTTGTTCTTCCAGTGCATCAACCACGCTGTAATGATCTTTTACCCTGCCTATAACAGGAATCGTTTTTGAATGACGTTCCAACATTCGTACATACACATGGACTTGATTAATGATCCGTTCCAGAAACTCATGGAGAAGCTCATTGCCGGTTTTCCAGGCAAGTAACAAGTGAAACTCTTTATCAGCTTCCAAATACCTCTCCACATCTCCAGCTTCCCACGCCTGCTCACCTTCCGAAATCCATTTGTTTAATTGTTGTAAATCGCTGTATGTCACTTGATTATAAACAAGTTCAGCCACTTTTATTTCCAAGTACTTCCACATCTCAAACGCCTGCAGCACTTCTGTCTCGGAAGGATTCATGACAAAGGCTCCTCGATGGGCATACAGCTTGGCAAACCCCTCGTCACACAGACGCCGGATTGCCTGGCGGATCGGTGTACGGGATACAGATAATTCGGCTTCTATCGATTTCTCGACAAGCTGTGAACCAGGAGAGATCTCTTTGGTAACGATCTGCTCCCGTAAGTGCCGGTACACCTCCTCCGATCTGGAAGAACGCTCCTGCTTTGCTTTGGAATAGTCTTGAGAGATAGTATCCCGCCTTTAGGCCAGCCGCTTGAAGTTCTGACCGAGAATTTCGTTCATAGAGTGGACAGTGATAAACGCCTGCTCATCGATATCGGTCATATATTTCTTTAATCGTGTATAATCTTTCCGGCTGAGGATGGTGGTTATTACTTCTTTATCTTCCTGCATGAACGCGCCCTTCGCTTGATGGATAGTCGCTCCCCGTCCAAGACGATCTACGATAAAATGACGGACGAGTTCGCTCTCACGGCTGATGATTACGATCTCTTTATTATCTTCAAACTGCTTGAGCATATAGTCAATGACAAGACCGTTTAAAATCACTCCGAAGAAAGCGTACATTCCCACGGTTGGTCCAAATAGGAAGATGGAAGATGTTGCAATGGCTATATCTGAAAACAACACGCCCTTCCCGACTTCAATCGAGAAGAATTTATTAAGAATCATGGCAAGAATGTCTGTACCGCCCGTTGAGGCTCCCTGATGGAAGACTAAGGCCATACCCGACGCAGCAATGATTTGACCAATAATAAGCTGAATTAATAAATCATCACTTAAAGCTTGCTGCATAGGAAAGAACGTTTCCAACCCCCAAACCATGACTGATAATGCCATACTTGCATAAATGGTTTTTAAACCGAATTGGAAACCTAAGAAGATAATTCCAACAATGAACAGCAGAATATTTAACACCAACATGATCAATCCGAGAGAAAGATCGGGAAATACTTTATTCATGACGATGGATAGACCACTTACTCCACCGGTAGCTAGATCGTTGGGAGACAGGAAGAAGTGCACGTTGACGGCAACTCCCAGCGCCCCCAGGTTCATCAGTAGAAAAGACCTTATCTTTTTAAGCATCAGAAAGCCTCCTTTATAAAAAATATAGAATAATGTCGAATTCAAATTGTAGTACAATCGGGATTATAGAGCCCATAACTGCGTTTGTAAACAGCTGTGCCTGTAAAAATATCAATTCTTTTATGTAAGCGATTGACGTTAAAAAATTCAATAATTAATAAAAACACGTTAACACTAATAAAAATGTGACGATACATATGATAAGTTGTAATATTTTGCAGATAAGGATATCGTTAGTTTCCCTTTCTTATACTGCACCAGTTTCCCGGCCTTTCTCCCCATAAAAAAAACCACCACTACATAAGTAGTGGCGGTTTCATTCGTCTTTTATCGCGGTAATCGTACAGTTACTGCTGTCCCTACACCTTTTTCACTCTGGTAGGTGATGGTTCCATTTAGATCGGCGACGATTTTTTTGTCACCATGACTCCGAGCCCCGTCCCTTTCTCTTTCGTAGTAAAGAACGGCTCTCCAATCTTAGCAAGCTCCCGGGATGTTAGACCCGGTCCATTATCTCTAACGGAAAGCGTTAGCTCTTCGCTCGTTACTTCAACTCCCACGCGAACTTCCCCACCATGATCCACAGCATCAATGGCATTCTTAACAAGGTTAATCAATATTTGGTTCATCCGCTTCGGTTCTGTTCTGAACGCTTCCTGGTCTTGCGAACAAGCACAGTCAAATAAAAGCAGAATCTGTTTGTCATTAGCCTCCGGCTCTAAAAGGCGGAGAACATAGGACACAAGCTGTTCCGGATCGATCTCCTCCATCTGAATCGTCGATTTCGGCTTAGACAGCATCATGAAATCTTGGACAATCGCCTCTATCCTGTTTACTTCATCCAGGATAATCTCCTGATAATTATCTCTCAGCTCGGGGTTTGCTGCGCCGATTTGCAGAAAACCTTTGATTGCGGTTAACGGGTTCTTAATCTCATGTGCGATTCCAGCAGACATCTGCGTAATCGTGGATAGCTGTTGTGTCTTTTCTTTAAACTCCAGCATTTCCTTATATTCCGTCACATCTTCGTGCAGTCCAAGCACATACGACTTACCATTGTAGTCCACAGGGAAACCTTTGGAGCGAATCCATTTGTATGCCCCCTCTTCCCCCTGGTTCAATCTGTATTCCACTTCATGCATCTGCTTCCTCATTACTTGAAACGCGTCCTGCACTTTCTTCTTATCCGCCCCATACACTTTCTCAAAAACAAGACCTGGATTTAAAAATGCATCTCTTCGCGTTATCCCAAACAGGGATTGAAACGCAGGACTGATATAGTGGAGCTCTTCATAGTCCGGTTCGCTGATCCAAAAAACATCTTTAATGTTATTCGCCAGCAGAGCAAAACGCTCTTCTGATGCTTTCAAAGCCTGCAAATGCTTCTTATATTGCGTTATATCCTGTACAAACACTGTTATTCCAAGTTCTGTAGGGTGAACCGTGACCTGAACATCGACGCCCTGCTCAATCAAATAGCCCTCAAATTCGACCGTTTCCTGTGTCTCCATCGCCCTCAAATAGTGCTGGAAGAAATGATAATATTGATCAATCGGGAAGATGTTCCAAAGTTTTTTACAATAGTTACTGTAAAAAGGTACCGCTGTCATTTCTTCCATTTTAGGATTGGCATAGATCACTTCCCAATTAGGGTTAATGATTGCTAATCCATGCGGGAATTTGTCCACTAAGTGGGACATACGATGCTTCAATTGGGCTTCTTTTGGATCCGTAACGTGAACCATCTGTTGGCTGAGGCTGGAAGCCAAACTCACAGGTCCCTCTAATTTTTCAGAGCGCGGCTCCGCTTCAGGACGATTTGCTTTCATAGTAAGATCGTTTAAGGAAAAAGCAATTTGACCGTTAGTCAGATGAACCATTTTGCAGTGATACTTGCGAAGGTTATTCTTATCTGTCAAATGGACGGACATTTCCCTCAAGCCTTCTGTCAGCAGCTGATGAAGCACCTGCTGCAGGCGGTGTTGGGCCGTATGCCGAAAACTGCGGATCCATTGAGAGAATGACATATCTGTATCTTCTAAATGAAGAGTTCCTTGCATTTCCTGATTCAGCGTAACCGTTTGTAAACGCAGATCGAGTAGACATGCCGGTGTACCATTCAAACTTAGAACATCCAATATTTCGCCACTATGAACTTGGTCAGAATACCTCTCTCTTATCACCAATATTAAGACCTCTTTCCTTTTATCCGTTCCATATTTTCCAATATGTGTACTATTATAACGCAATCCAGAAAAATTTTGTATATATTCAAATAATTTATCACTTATTTTCTATTCTCTACACCATACGTGAAGATTACAGAAAGTATGACTTTATTCTTCTGTTTTCACCCTTCAATGCTGCGCCATAAAGTCAAAGAAGCATAGCTCCTGTATGGATGCCAGCCTGCACTGTGCGTTTCCATCTGTTCATAGGACGGTTTTTTGTCCATATCGAAATATACCTTCCACGCGTTCTGAATTCCAATGTCTGCCTTTGGGAACAGATCCTGTCTTCCTAATCCGAACAACAGCCAGTTCTCAGCAGTCCAGGGCCCGATGCCTCTTATTTTCACTAATTGTTTCTTGACTTCTTCGTCACTCTGTCCGGAGAGAGCGGCCAAGTCCAACCTGCCCTCTGCGATCATTCTGGAAGTGTCTATGACGTATTCTGCTTTCCTTTGGCTGAATTGCAGTGCCCTGAGATCCTCATACTTCAGTGCGGCTGTCTCCTCTGGGTCGGGGTAAAACCATACCCCGTCTTTCGTTGATCCGAACGTATGGACAAATCTTGTACTTAGCGTGTAGGCAAATTTCATATTCAACTGCTGATGAATGATCACTTTCATTAAGCAGTCATACAAATGAAAATCTTTAACGATCGGTGTTCCGGGATGGTCCTGAAACAGCTGCTTTACATTCGTGTCCATGAAGTGCTGATGAATATTCTCTAAATTTACCCCCCACTGAAAAAGCTCTTGTACATGCGTGACTAAAGCATCTTTGTCTTTCACGCTCTCACCGGAAACTTCAAACACCGGTTCAGCAGTCGTCCCGAGGCCTTGGACACGGACAATATGTCGTTCTTCCCCTAACTTCACCGGGACATCAACCCAGCGCTCAGCTCTGTCCAAACGCGTCAAAGGATCGAATTGCCATCGAAGTAACGTGTAATCAAAATCATAAAAACCAGTTGCTTTAAATCTTTCTTTCCACAATTCAAAAATCCTCCCCTCTTTTTATAAAAAATTCCATAATAGTTAAAATGTATTAGGTTTATCGGAAAATTATAAGCAAATATGTAATAACTTCCCCATTATTCGACACGAATCCTCTTATTTCCCTATGTACACTTCTTCCTTGCCTCTTCCTTTTCCTTCTTTCCTCGAACATTTCATGAATAAAATTAAAAAGCTGTACCGTAGCAGTACAGCTTTTTGGTTGGAATACCGCCGAAGTTATAACTGCCAGAGAGGAGCAGGCACTATCTGTTTGATCATCAAATCATTTAAATTCCCAAAACGATAGCCGCGTTTCCTGAGCTCATCAATTAATTGGGACAGCGCTTCTGCGTTATCCTGAGATACGGTATGCAGCAAAATGACCGCTCCGGGATGTATTTGATCAATGACGCTGTTGTAGGCATACTCCCATCCCTTTTGTTTGTCCGTTTCCCAATCTTTAAAGGCAATGGACCAGAATGCATGCGTATAACCAAGCTCCCGCGACCATTGCAGTGTTTGATCGTTAAACGTCCCTCTCGGGGGACGAACAAACGTCATGACGTCCTGGTCCGTCAATTTCCGGACCGCTTCATCCACTTTATCCAGTTCTTCTTTCATTGTCTCTTTTGATATCTTTGTGAAGTCCGGATGGCTCCAGGAATGGTTGCCGATCAAATGGCCTTCTGAAGCCATCCTCTTCAATAAATCAGGTGCACTCTCAATGTAATGACCCGTTACGAAAAATGCTGCCGGAACCTGCTTTTCTTTGAGGATGTCCAATACTTTACCTGTGTATCCTTGTTCATACCCATTATCGAAGGTCAGGTAAACAACGGGTTGTTCTGTCTCGTCATAATAAAAACCATCGTATTTATCTATCATCGGTTTATAACGACCGACTTCAGGGACATTTCCATCTTTGCTCTTACTGTATCCCCAGCCTTCTGCGAAAGCAGCGGTTGGATAAACCAGAACCGCACTTAAAAGTACCAGGAGAGAGATCACTTTCCACATACATATCACTCACTTTTTTCTTATTATGTGTGATGGATGGGAGAATATAAAAAAAGACATGTGGGAAAAATACCCACACGCCTTTTTACAAGAATAAGGAAGCCGCCCATCCGAAAATGAACAACGGAATGTTGTAGTGAAGAAATGTCGGCACACACGTATCCCAAATATGGTTGTGTCTGCCATCTGCGTTTAGTCCCGAGGTCGGTCCCAGGGTACTATCCGATGCAGGGGATCCAGCATCGCCGAGTGCTCCAGCTGTTCCGATCAATGCCGCCGTGGCCAATGGAGAAAATCCTGCAGCCACACAAATCGGTACAAACAAAGCAGCCAGGATAGGAATAGTCGCGAAGGATGATCCTATTCCCATTGTCACAACAAGACCTACAAGGAGCAGAATGAATGCTATGAAGGCTTGATTATTACCAAGGTAATCAGAGCTGACCTCCACAAGCGCAGATACCGATTCTGTCGTCGTCAGTACATTTGCATAGCCGGAGGCAACCAGCATAACAAAAGCAATGAACCCCATCATAGCGATTCCATCATTTATTACTTTATCCCCTTTAGAATAAGGTACGACGCGGAAAGCGAACATCAGTACAATTCCCGCAAGCGCAGCAAGGACGAGGTTAGCCCAGACAGCCTGGATAACCAATGTGACGATGATTGCTACGATAGTCAGAACGTGCTTTTTGTTGAATTTCTGATCTTGCGTCTGTACAAGTACATCTTCTTCGTTCGCCTGCTGTTCATTCACCACTGTCGGCTTTCTATAAGTGATGAGAACAGCAATCAGCAATCCGACAATCATACCGGAACCTGGGATAATCAAGGATTGTGCGATCGTTCCGATGCTCAATTCAATTCCATTCGATTCCATGGACTTTTGAATCGTTTGGTGGAATATATAACCGAAGCCGACAGGAATCATAACGTAAGGAGCCTTCAATCCGAACGTAAGCGCGGCTGCAACAGCACGACGATCCAATTTCATTTCATCAAACAGTTTCAGTAAAGGTGGTATCAATATAGGAATAAATGCAATGTGCACAGGTATGACATTCTGAGATAAACTTGCTACAAAGGCAATGACAAAAACGATCATCGTCCTTTTATTCTTCAACACGCGAAGCAGATAACTGACAAGGATGGTGGTGATACCCGAGTAACTGATCGCAATTGCAAAAGCTCCTAATAATATATAACTTAAAGCTACACTTGCCTGTTCTCCCATGCCGTTAACAAGGATTTCCAGTGAGCTGGTTAACGTTTCACCGTTCATCAAGCCGGCAGTCAGGCCAGCAGCAAGGATAGCAACAATGACGTTCACACGCAATAGACTGAGCACAGTCATTACGAGGACAGATACGACGACTGCCCAAGCCATAAGACATTCTCCTCTCAATAATTCAATGCATTAGCGATTTACTATGATAAAGCATTATTTTAAAAAAATCAACCCTGCGGATGAGGGTTTGTCACTTTCCCATGACGTATACGATCATCGCGAGCATCACGGTAAAGGAGGAAACCAGGATCATCGTTATTTTACGGTCGGATTTGCGTCCGGCGGCCAGACGGGTGAGAAACATAATCATGGTCAACATAAAAACAAATCCTGCAACCGGAGATAAATAAAAGATCAACGACTCCATGAACTTCCTCCTTTACAGCTTCAGTCCATCTGGCGCTCTAAATCTTCCAGCATGGAAATTAAGCGGTCAATATCTTCTACAGATGTCTCTTCAGGATCAAGCTGATCCAGGCGGCCCATGAAATCCGCAAGCTTTGCCTTCAGGTCCTGAATTCTCTTTTGCTGTGTCATGATCGTTACACCCCTTACGTTCTTTTTTGTCTGCATTTATCATAGTACAAGTATTCCGATGTGTCCATGGCTTAGGGTTAAACCACTACTTAAAGGAGATGGAAACATGACATTAAAAGAATTTATCACCTATTTAGATGAAAACACAGCAATAAAACTGCTGATTGTAGCTGTTATCATCTTTCTCTCTGCACTCGTGTTACGAAAAGTCATTCACTCCTTCTTCAAGAAGACAGATTTCATGGAAGAGCGTAAGGAGAAAACGCTGGAATCCATGATGAACTCCGTTATCAGTTATGCCTCCGTCATCGGATTTCTGCTTATAGTGCTTAATGAATTCACTTCCATAGGCAATCTCCTTGCAGGAGCTGGAGTGATCGGGATCATTGTCGGATTTGGTGCCCAAAACTTGATCAAGGATTTCTTTGCCGGACTTTTTCTCTTATACGAAAAACAGCTTCACAAGGGAGATTACGTCACCATAAATGATACCTTTCACGGTACTGTAGAAGACATCGGCCTGCGCTTCTTAAAGCTCCGCGAATGGTCTGGAAAGCTTCTTACAATCAGTAATGGACAAATTAACACCATAGAGAATTTTAATTTCGAATACATGCGTGTCATAGAGAAAGTAACCACTAATTTTCATGAAGACCCACGCAAAGTGATGCTCATTCTTGAGAAGGCATGTGAACGATTGAATGAAGAACTGCAGGAATACTTAAAGAAAGACCTGACAGGAAAGCCGTTGGAACCGTTCCAAGTGTACGGCATGACATCCCTCAACGATCAATACCGTGGGTATCAATACACCGTAACTGGTCTTGTCATCGATCTCGTTTACTGGACAGCTGCAAAAAAAACACGCTTCATTCTAGCCGAAACGTTGTATGATCATCAGATCCGTTTGGCAGAACAGCGTGTAGAAGTAAGGTCAACCGTTGATGACAGTGATTATTTCAACTCAAACGAAAAGCTGACATGATCCTGAATCGGGATCCAGGCACCGATGCCTTGACGAGTCACATTCTTAATGCTCAGCGTCTTCTTTGAACCCTTGAGTTGAATATAGACATCTCCAAAGGTCACATCACCTTTTTCGTTTACAGCAGGGGCATAGGCGTGTAGTATCCCGACTTTATTCGTGGGTACTGCATAACTGTTGTTCTGTTTTGTACCTTTTCCAATAACTGAGTTGAACGATAAAGGCAGTTTCGTATTGTTTTGAGCTTCCAGTAAAATCAATTTCATCATTTGATCACTCTGGCTGATTCGTGAAGTCAAGCCACCCTTCACCTGTTTTTCTTCTTGTTGAAGATAGCTTAGTTTCTCAACACTTTCGCCACCGTGATTGTTTTTCTCATTCTCATTAATTTTTTGGTATTCCCAGTTGATGTTCGTCTCTTTTGATTCATAAGCGAGCGGCCATCTTCCAAGGAAGATTTCTCCCCGGTAGCCGATTGCTAATGGGGACGGCTTCAATGATGTTTCATTGAGCATTTCGATGAGCTGTGGGTTTGTAATTCGGATGTTCGTGTCCTTCATCAATTGTTTGGTGATGTCCTCTGCTTCCAGCAGCTGCTGATCATCCGTTGAGTTCGGATACGTATTGTCCTTTGATATATTCAATACATGGCTCGGGATATCCCCTTTATCATCTTTGGACTGCTTCTTTTCCGCAGATATGGTCCCTGCAGCTGCAAGGGTAAAGAGGCCGATGAGTATTATCAGTACCAACCATCGTTTATTCAAAATTCTGGCCACCTTTCTTTTTTTATATTTTGTGAAAGGTGGCCGAGACTATACATGATTACTCTGACAACAACTTGTTCATCAATTGGTTCGCCTTACCTTCGAAGAACTGGATCATCGGACCGATAAAGACGAGAATCAGTATGGTACCGATTCCAACCGGCCCACCGACCAGAAGTGCTACGACTAAGGCAAATCCTTCTGTCATGGTCTTTGATATGGTAATACTGAAACCAAAACGCTTTCTCAATGAAATCATCAAGTTGTCGATGGGATTTAATGAGAACTGCGGCTGCAGATAGAGGGAAACCCCTATACCTAAGATAACAATGCCGCCGAGAGACAATCCGATTCGGCTCCACAAAGTAGTCAAGTCTAAACCTTCAAAGGCATGGAGAAGCCAAAAATCAATAAACCTCCCCAACACAAGAATGGTTATAACCGCCAGGATATCGGGTTTTTCTTTAGCTATCAGCGCATTGACTACAATCAAAATCGCTCCTATGATAATGACCCATGTCCCGACAGTCAGTCCAATGATCTCAACAAGACCGACGTTAATAGCATCCCACGCGCCAGCCCCAAGATCCGCTTCAATCGTCATGGCTATCCCCAGTGACATGATAGTCAGACCAAGCAGATAAAAAAATGCTTTAATGACAAAGTTTCTCAATTCCAATCCCTCTTCTCCCTATGTTGTCTGCTCAAAGATGTCAGAAAACCTTCGAACAAAAAAAAGAGCAGTTATCCAAAAAACGATGTTTTTGGATAAAGCTCCCTTTATTCTACTTGCTTAACTGAATTGTCTCAAGAGATTCTTCTACTACAATACTGTCCTTGACCGATTGTACCATAGAACAATTCTTCTTAGAAACGTTCAAATTCTTCAGCAGCTTGTCCTGATTCAGGTGATACCCTTTGATCACAAAATGGAGATGCACCTTCTCTATCCGGTTGGCTTCATCCGGATTTCTCGTTACTTCTGCTGTAACTTTAATATCTTCATACTCCACACGCTGTTTATCAAGAATCTTCCTAAAAACACTCACACTGCACCCGGCTATGGAAGCAACCATCAACTGATAAGGGCGGAATCCGAATGCTTCATCTCCGGATATGTTCAGCTGTCCAAATTCCACGGAAGTACGCACTCCGTTCTCTTTCAAGTAAAAATCCATCACTGTCCCACTTCCTTTCTCTCAACTGATACTTAATTATATAATAACCGTTTTCCGAGTGAAAATAACCAGCTCAGATGAATAAAAGCTTGTTCCTGCACCTGCTTTTCTATAGGATGGAACATGCAGAAAGAGGTGTCAGACGCTATGAATTATATGCGAAGACGATTTTGGACATTAATCAGCCTTGTAACGATTTCAGGATTTTCCCAAGGGATGTTACTGCCGCTCCTGGCTATCATTCTGGAACAAAACGGAATTTCCTCTTCCGTTAACGGGCTCCATGCCACCGGATTATACATAGGAATACTCCTCGCTTCGCCATTTATGGAAAAGCCGTTACGGAGGATCGGGTTCAAACCGATGATCATGATTGGAGGAGCACTCGTTGTGGTTTCGCTGGCTCTTTTCCCATTATGGCAGGCACTGTGGTTTTGGTTTATCCTGAGAGTCGCCATTGGGATCGGGGATCAAATCCTTCACTTCGGAACCCAAACTTGGATCACAGCGACCGCAGATAAAAAGTCATTGGGAAAAAGCATAGCTTACTATGGACTTTTCTTCAGTGCAGGATTCACGATAGGTCCACTGATGACAAACCTATTGACTTTCGGAACATTCGCTCCATTCTTACTATCTTCTTTGCTGAGTCTTTCCGTCTGGTTACTTATGCTCCGGATCAGAAATGAAATGCCCGAAGCACACACGGCGACGGCAAGGGAAACCAGTTCGCTGCAACGCTTCCGACAGGCACTGCAACTTGGGTGGGTGGCTTTTCTTCCCCCGCTTGCCTATGGATTCCTGGAAGGAACCCTGCACGGGATCTTCCCTATTTACGGACTGAGAATCGGCCACGATGTCCATACACTCTCGTTCATCATTCCAAGTTTCGCTGCAGCAAGCTTACTTTCACAGATTCCACTTGGTACGATGAGCGACAAGTACGGAAGGAGAAACGTCCTATTAACAGTTGTCACGTTAGGAATTTTTGCATTTCTTGGTGCCGCTGTCTGGGAAGAATCCGTCCTCGGCCTTTTTACTACTTTTGCTATGGCAGGACTATGTGTCGGTTCCCTCTTCTCACTGGGGATATCCTATATGACCGATTTGCTCCCTAGAGACCTGCTGCCTGCCGGTAACATATTATGCGGAATGGCTTTCAGTATAGGCAGCATTCTCGGCCCTTTCTTATCCGGGTCATTCCTCGACCTCTTGCCGGGTATGTCCTTCTTCTACGTTATCGTCGCCTTGTTGCTTATCGTCCTTGCAGCGACATTCATTAAAAAGAGTCCACAAACACAAGAAAGAGCCGCGGAATGATTCCGTCAGCTCTTTCTTTTCTTTCATTCGGTCAGTGCTTTCTCAAGCACATCTAGATTGCGGTTCATAAGAGAGAAGTAGTCTTCATCTTGTTCTATATCCTCTTCTGTCAGCACAGCAAGGTTATGGAATCGAAGCGTTTCAGCTCCGATTTCCTTTTGAATGATCTCTGAAACTTTCGGCGTAATGTTCTGTTCAAAAATTACGTAGCGCAAGTCATGATCTTTGGCTTCCTTTACGATTTTCTCCAAATCTTTTTGGGAGGGTTCATTGGTCGGGCTTAAACCGGAAACGGAAATCTGCCTGATGCCATATGCCTCTTCCCAATAACCGTAAGCGGCATGAGATACAATGATTTCTTTTTTGTCCTTACTGGAAATCGTATCATGGAAGGATTGATCAAGGTCTGTCAACTTCCCTTCCAGCTCTTTGAAGTTTTCCTCATACCGATCCTTCTCTTCCGGATTGAGATCTACCAGTTGGTCTTTAATATTCTCAGCCATCTCTATAGAGCGAACAGGGTCCAGCCAGACATGCGGGTCCTGTTCGCCGTGATTATGACCTTCATGGCCGGACTCCGCTTCATGTGCATGATCATCCGCTTCCTCAGATGCCCCATCGTGCGTGTCCCCTTCATGAGTATGGGCACTCTCCTCTAAGTCCATCCCATTCGCTGCGGCAAGAATGGATACTCCTTCCGGCTCAATCGCTTGGGATATTTTTTCTGCATATCCTTCAAGACCCGCACCATTGTAAATGAACAAATCAGATTCCGCCATTTCGACCATTTCCTTCGTTGTAGGCTCATACGTGTGCGCATCTGAACCAGGCGGGAGTATAGACGAGACATCTACTGTTTCTCCCCCGATCTGCTCAGCGAAGAACTGTAATGGATACACCGTCGTATAGACTTTTAATTTTCCTTCCTGTCCTTCTCCTTGACCGGATGTTTCCTTGTCTCCACAAGCTGTCAGTATAAAAACACTCAATAGAATGATTGCTGTTATCCATATTTTTCTCATCTCAGGCCTCCTTGCCGTCCTTATCCTTTTGGGATTATATCGTAACGATTACTTTTTGTAAATGGTAATCGTTACTTTTTGATTCAGAATAAAAAACAACAGCCTGTACAGCGTGGTACAGACTGTTATCCCTTATTGGCACTGCGGACATTTTCCATAAATCTCAAATTTATGATTCTCTACGTCATACCCGCTTAGATTTTCATTAATACTTTCCATCGGACAGAATTCAATGGACTTCGTCTTACCGCAGAGGGTACATATGAAATGATGGTGATGCCCATGCGTGTCACATCCGAGGCGGAAGTGCTTCTCTCCGCCCAGCTCGGTCGCTTCCAGAATATCCACTTCCGTCAACATATACAGGTTCCGATAGATCGTATCATAGCTTACCCCAGGGAAATCTTCCTGGATTTCCTTCAAAATATCCTTAGCAGCGATGTATTGATCCTGATTGATGAAAATGTCGAGGATGCGTTCCCGCTGTTTCGTACGTTTATATCCTTTTTCCTTCAGTTTCTGCAGTGCTGTCTCGATATTCATCCGACTTCACCCTTTATCCATAATTGCGTCCTGACTTTCTTATACAAGATAGATAAAATTAGTATTAAAATAGCGATTACAACAATCGTCCCTCCTGGTGGAACGCTGAGATGATAGGAAGAGAACAGACCAAGCATAACAGAGATTTCCCCGAATGCAATGGACAACCCGATCGTCTGTTTAAAGCTTCTGGCTATCCGAAGCGCTGACGCTACCGGGAGCGTCATCAAGGCGGAAACAAGTAAAATTCCGACCACCTGCATGGAAGACGCAATGACGAGCGCGACCATGACGATAAATAATAAATGGATCCACCTTCCATTAACTCCTGAAACAGAAGCATGCTCTTCGTCGAAGGACAGGACGAACAGCTCTTTGTAGAAGAGAATGACGATCATGACGACGATCATCGTTATTACCAGTACGGTCCACATACTGTCTCTGCTTACCGCTGTCACGCTCCCGAACAAATAACTGAACAGATCCGTGTTAAAGCCGTCTGCGAGGGAAATGAGAATGACACCAAGACCGATTCCCCCGGACAGGATGATTGGTATAGCAAGCTCTTCATAGTGCTTATATACCTTGCGCAGCCGCTCAATCAGCACGGCCCCCCCAACGGAGAAGACCATCCCCATATAAATCGGATTCCAGTCGTTGATTCCTGTCACCTTTTTCTCCAGCAACAAGCTGGCGGCGATTCCCGTCAACGTAATGTGGGAGAGAGCGTCAGCAATCAGTGACAGTCTACGAACGACAATGAACACCCCGAGTAAAGGTGCGACGATTCCGATAAGCAGCCCTGTAATGGCGGCGTTCTGTAAAAATTCATACTGAAAAAAACTTTCAATCATGATGGTTCACCTCTGCGTGGTTATGGCTCAATTGTTGAACAGCATGGCCGTATAGTTGGTTGAGATCTTCTTCACTGAACTCTTTGTAATCTTTGGAAGCCCCGTGGAAGTGAACCGTCTTGTTCATGCAGATGACGTGTGTTGCATGGTCCGTAATGGTACCGATATCATGGGTAACCATCAACAAGGTAATCCCCTGCTCTTTATTCAAACGGCCAAGAAGGTTGTAAAACTCCGTTACATGCTTTGCATCCACACCGACGGTCGGCTCATCCAATATCAGCAGAGCAGGATCACTTACTAAAGCCCTCGCTATGAACACCCGCTGCTGCTGGCCTCCCGACAGCTCACCGATGTTATGGTCAGAAAATTCTTCCATCTCTACCGTTCGGAGAGCTTCCATGGCTTTATCTTTATGTTTTTTATTGAAGAACTTAAAGGCACCTATCCTGGAAACAAGCCCTGTCTTCACTACCTCCAATACTGTAGCTGGAAAGCCGGAATTAAAGCTGTTCGCTTTCTGGGAGACAAAACCAATTTCCTGCCAGTCTTTATAGTCCTTAATCGGCTGGCCGAACAAGTTAATTTTCCCACGATCCGGCCTGATGAGACCGAGCATAAGCTTAATTAGAGTCGACTTGCCTGAACCATTGGGACCTACAAGGCCCAAAAACTGTCCCTGCTCGATGGAAAGATCTACATCTTTCACAACCAATTCCCTTTCATATTTAAAAGAGACATTCTTCATTTCTAAAATGCTTTGTTTAGTTTCCATCCTTTTTCACTCTTTCAAAAGATTTATGTCAGGCGGGCGTATCCGCCAACAATTCATAATCATTACGATTTAAACCCAATACCTATCATAAAGGAGGATAGCTTATGAATCAAGCAGCTCACCTTACATTCTTCCTCTCGGACAAAAGAAAACCGGAGCAGCAGATCTGCTCCGGTTCCCATCATTATAAATATCGATTGTAACGTTTCTCTAAATAGTCCTGCAAAGCCGAAAACAACATCGTAAGCGGCCAGTAAATAAGGGCAGCAGTAATATACATCGTCATTGAGTCTACTGTACGGCCGGCAGCTATTTGAGCTTTGTTTAATATTTCCGGTACAGAAATCATGGCCGCAAGCGACGTTGCTTTCAACAAATCAAGAAACACATTACCGAGGGGCGGGATCGCAATCCTCGTTGCCTGCGGCGTAATGATCCTCCGTATGGTCTGCCAGTACGTAAAACCGAGGGCACGCGCCGACTCCCATTGCCCGGACGAGACACTATTCAAAGAAGCGCGGTTAATCTCGGCAATATATGCGGCGCTGTTGGTACCGAAACCAATAACGGCAGCAGCCGTTGCAGTAAGCTTGATTCCAGCAATAGGCAGACCGAAATAAAGCACGAACAAATAAACAAGAATCGGCGTCCCGCGCATAAACGAAATGTAGAACCGGGCCGGCCAGCGTAACCACCTGCGCTCTGATCCTCTCGCAAGAGCTAGAAAAAAGCCCAACACGAGTCCGATCAGCATACCAGCAACAGCAAGAAGAAGCGTATACGGCACACCTTCCAAAAGAAAAGGCAGGTTTTCCAGTGCACGATCGACATCGAACAACTTGTCTGTTTGGATGTTATTGATTTCTATTCCGAACATAAGAGCTTAAATATCCAATCCTTCGATTTCCTGAATATCTTCATCCGGTTTCTTGGAAGCATCCTGCCCGCCGAAGAATTCCTCTGAAATCTCCGTCAGAGTGCCGTCTTCCCGCATTTCCTGAAGAACCGCATCTACTTCTTCCTTCATATCTCCTGCATCTTTCGGAAGGACGATGGCAGAATTGGTGGGATAGAATTTCAAATCAGGATGCAGCTGGACTTTGATGTCCGGCAGCGCTTCAAGTGCAAGAGACTGCAGATAGTAGTCATTGATAATGAAGTCTGTGTTACCGTTCTCCACATCACGAAGATATACATCGTTTGCAACATTTCCATATGTCTTCGTTTCCGCGCCGAAGTGTTCTGCAATTTGAGCAAATACTGTCGTGGCTCCACCACCATGTACTTTTCCTTCCAGATCATCAAGCGTCTCAATGCCTGACATATCCGACTCACGGACAATCATAGTGGAATAAGAATATTTATACGGCTCACTGAAGTCAAATTTCTTCTGACGTTCCTTTGTCACTTCCATATCATTAATGACAGCATCTACACGACCGCTCTCAATGGCTGCCGTAAGCCCGTCTACTCCGAATTCCTCGAACTTCACTTCCAGACCGAGGCGGTCTGCTACTTCCTTCATTACCTCCACGTCATACCCTGTCAGCTCATCAGAACCTTCCGGATAATAAGAAGCAGGATAAAGCGTTCCTGATGTTCCTACAACAATTTCCCCTTTATCTGTGATTTCGCTCCATTTATCTGCGGATTCTTCCTCTGATCCACAAGCAGCAAGGAGGAATGACATGACAAGCATAAGTATAAATAAGACACGTTTACGCATGGACTGTGCCACCTTTCTGATTTTTTTCACACTTGTATAATATAGCAACTTGACACCTGTATTTTCAACTGACCAGGCGGAATTTTTTCTTTCCATGTTGGAATTGACTTTTTTGAGCACCATGCTATGATTATAACATATACTAAATTATAATAATTATAATCTAACAAACGATATAAGAAAGGTGTGTGAAAGCATTGAATCTATCCGGAACATTAAAGCATTCCCTGCTATCTTCTAACCGGGGGAAACATTGGAAAGACCATTCCGAACTGGCGGCAGCAATACTCAGCGGTCTGCTTGTTCTATTCGCCTGGTACGGGGAGTCGCACTGGGATCCTCCTATTTACATAGGAATCTATCTGGCGGCTTTTCTAATCGGAGGATACGCAAAAGCGAAAGAAGGAATAACAGAAACGCTGAAAGAACGTGAATTAAATGTCGAGCTCCTCATGATTCTGGCAGCCGTCGGCTCCGCGTCCATCGGTTATTGGATGGAAGGAGCCATATTGATCTTTATTTTCTCTTTAAGCGGGGCCCTGGAGACTTATACGATGAACAAAAGCCAGAAAGAGCTGTCTTCCTTGATGAGCCTCCAGCCCACACAGGCACTGCTGGTCACTAATACAGGCTATGAATGGACCGATGTATCCACACTGCACATCGGTGACCGTATTCTTGTAAAACCAGGAGAACGTGTTCCTGCAGATGGAGTCATTACCCGAGGAGCATCCTCGATTGACGAAAGTGCCATAACAGGAGAGGCCGCTCCCATTTATAAACAAACGGATGGAGAAGTATATGCAGGAACCATGAACATGGAGGCAAGCATCGTCGTCCATGTAACGAAAAAAGCGAACGATACTCTCTTTCAGAAGATCTTTCATATGGTTCAGCATGCTCAGAGCGAAAGGCCACCATCCCAACTGTTTATCGAACGTTTCGAAAGCCTCTATGTCAAAGGCGTCCTGGCTGCTGTCAGCGTGATGCTCTTCCTCCCCCACTTTCTTTTTGGGTGGACCTGGATGGAGACAATCTACCGGGCGATGATTCTTCTTGTCGTTGCATCCCCTTGTGCTTTAGTGGCATCCATCATGCCCGCCACTCTATCCGCCATCACTCATGGTGCACGGAACGGCATCCTTTATAAAGGAGGTGTCCACCTTGAACACCTGGCACATATTCGGGCAGTAGCGTTCGACAAAACGGGGACACTGACAAAAGGAAAGCCATCCGTTACGGAATTCATTGTGGAAAATGAAAAGGATAAACAAACCTGCTTAGCTGTCGCTGCTTCTCTCGAGGAGCATTCCAATCATCCACTTGCCGAGTCAATCATGAATTATGCAGAACAGCACAAGGTGAACACTGTTCCCATTGAAAGCGTGCAGAATCACAGTGGATACGGACTTGAAGGTACGTATGATGGAGACACTTGGTTATTAGGAAAAGCGGAATTTGTAGGAAGAGAGGAAGCAGCAGCCTTCAAATCGCAACATGAAGTAGATTTCGAGTCCGACGGGAAGACCGTCATTTTCCTCAAAAAAAATCAGAAGATCGTCGCCCTTTTCGCCGCGAAGGATACGGTACGCGAAATATCCAAGAAAGCCGTACGAATGCTGAAAGATCAGGGCATATATACCCTGATGCTCACTGGGGACAATTCAAAAACAGCGAAAGCAATCGCAGAGGAAGCAGGAATAGATCAATACATTGCGGAGTGCCTGCCGGATCAGAAGCTCAAAGAAATCAATGAGCTCAAAAAACGTTTCCCGCATGTGGCCATGGTCGGTGATGGAATTAATGACGCTCCTGCTCTGGCGGCCGCTGATGTAGGTATCGCCATGGGAGAAGGAACGGATGTAGCATTGGAAACCTCAGACGTCGTCCTGATGAAAAATGACTTGAGAAAGATTACGCAATCCATCCATTTGTCTAAACGTATGAATCGGATCATCAAACAAAATGTCATCTTCTCCATTCTGGTCATCACACTGCTCATTATCAGCAATTTCCTGCAGTTTCTTGACCTTCCACTTGGAGTGATCGGTCACGAGGGAAGCACCATTCTCGTCATCTTGAACGGCCTCAGACTTTTAAGAAACTAATGATAAATGACCATAAGAAAACCGCTTTCATGAGGAAAGCGGTTTTCTTGCTCCTGATGTTCAAGCTTATTCAGCCGTGCGGCTGTGTCTCCGCTTGTGAGTCATCGCATTAATTTCTCCGCCGAGAATAATCACAAGACCGGATAAATAAAACCATATCATTAGTACGATGACCCCACCGAGACTTCCATATGTTGCCGAAAAATTACCTAAATTACTTACATAAAAGGAAAATAATAGCGATACAAGCTGCCATCCGAATGTAGCAAACAGCGTCCCACCGATTGTATCTTTATACTTCAACCGCTTACTGGGCGCTGTAAGATACAGGAAAGAAAGCACCAGGAAAAAAATGATGGAGGAAATCACCCATCGAAGACCATTCCAAACTGTCAGAAAACCTTCCGACAATCCAAAGAAAGAGAACAGCTGAGCTCCGATCATATGCCCAAGCACCGGAAGCAGGAACGCAATAGCTATGACGAATACCATAGCGATCGTCAATACAATAGCAAGGACCCTCGAAATGAAGAACGTCCTGTTCTCTTCGACCCCGTAAGCCCTGTTGAACGCTCTCATGATAGCATTCACACCGTTGGAAGCCGCCCACAGCGTACCGATCAAACCAATGGACAAAAGGCTTCCATTTTCGGTACGGAGCAAGGAGGAAACATTCTCGGTGATCATTTGAAAGGTGTCCGGAGGCGCATACGTGCTGACAAACGCAAGAACCCTCTCTTCATCAATATGAAGATACCCTAATAAAGTCACCAGGAAAATCATAAACGGAAACAAGGATAATAAAAAGAAATAGGCCAGCTGTGCCGACATCCCTCCTACATCATCCTCGCCGAAACGGACAAACAATTCTTTGATGAAACTCATGATGCTTTTCACAATCCCTCACCTCTTGAAGTTAAGAAGCCTCTTCCGGTTTATCGACAGCTTCCAGCTGTTCCTTCACTTCCCGGTTGAGTTCACCTACTTTATTAAGCATACTCTCCGCTTTCTGAATTAATTCAAGGAGATCTTCCACCCCTTTGTTCACTTGCGCAGAGAACCCCTCATAACACATACGTAGATTGTGGATGGCTTCCGACGGGTGCTTCACATAAGAACGACATTTCCTTCCGGCATCACGCGTCTGCTCCATCGTATAACTCCTCGTATCTTTATCCAGAAGAGCAATGACCCCTCCAGCCACAGCCCCGTACACCAGGCCTTTCCACAAATTACTTCGACTCATCCTATTTCCTCCTTACAGGTTATTTTTCTGCTTAATGTCTTGCAGGAGACGCAGGCACCCATCGTACACGAGTTCATAAACGTATTCAAAATTACCTGTGAAGTATGGATCCGGCACCTCTTCTTCCTTTGCATCCGGTACATAATCCATCAACTTCCTGATTGTCACGTCGTTTTTCACTCGAATCGCGTTTAAATCTTTCATATTCTTATCGTCCATTGCGATTATATAATCGAAATCGTCCCAGTCCGCTTCTTTCACTTGACGCGCCTGTATGCCGTCATAAGAAATATTTTTACTGCTCAAAATTTGTCTTGTTCCCTCATGAGGGGACGAGCCGACATGCCAATGACCAATTCCGGCAGAATCGACTGTGATCTTCCCCTCCAGTTTTTCTCTCTTGACCAAATCCCTGAAGACGGCTTCAGCCATCGGTGAACGACAGATGTTCCCTAAACAAACGAATAATACATGTATCATTTTCCGTTCCTCCGTATAGTAGTATTTCCCATTCTTTTCATTCTATGAAAGGTGACGGAAATCCTGCTAAACCATGGATTCCCCTCTCAATATCTTCCCATATCCTGTCGAAACGAACCACATTTTTGCAGGAACGCGCGGAATTGTCCTTGACATTCTGTTTAAATTTTCGGAATATTTTAATATGGTCCATTTAGACAAATATAAAAGGGGGATGACCATTTTGAACGATTTTCTGAGCAATATCAGCGGAGTCGTATGGGGACCTGTCCTGTTGATTCTGTTGGTAGGTACAGGCATTTATTTGACCCTGCGTCTCGGTTTCCTGCAATTTAAGTCCCTGCCTTATGCATTGAAGCTAGCCTTCAAACCGGGACAGAAGAAGAGGAAGAATGAGAAAGGGGACATTTCTCATTACCAGGCATTGACTACAGCTCTGGCTGCTACGATCGGAACAGGTAACATCGCAGGAGTGGCGACAGCTGTCGTACTCGGAGGACCCGGAGCCGTATTCTGGATGTGGATCACAGCCGTGTTCGGAATGGCTACGAAATACGCCGAAGCTGTCCTTGCCGTTAAGTACCGCGTTGAAGGAAAGAACGGAGAAATGTCAGGAGGACCGATGTATTATCTCTCCCGCGGTCTGAAAATGAAGTGGCTTGGACAACCACTGGGCATGCTCTTTGCTGTATTCGGTGCGATTGCAGCTTTCGGTATCGGAAACATGGTACAGTCCAACTCCGTATCAGACGTTATGCAGGGAACCTTTAATGTACCGACATGGGTAACGGGAATCATATTAACTCTTTTGGCAGGACTAGTGCTTCTAGGTGGAATTAAGAGCATCGGTAAGGTCACCGCATTTTTCGTTCCAGTAATGGCTTTGTTTTATGTTATTGGTGCATTGATCATACTCGTACTCAATTACAATTTGATCATCCCGGCTTTCGAAACGATCCTGACAGACGCTTTCACTGCCAGCGCCGTCGGCGGAGGAATTCTGGGAACCGTCATCCGCTATGGTGTAGCGCGTGGTGTGTTCTCGAACGAAGCAGGACTTGGATCTGCACCAATCGCTGCCGCTGCAGCCAGAACCGATTATGCCGGACGGCAGGCATTGGTCTCTATGACTCAAGTTTTCATCGATACCATCATTGTATGTACCATGACGGGTTTGACGATCGTCATGGCTGATCAGTACACAGGAGGATTAGATGGAGCAGACCTGACCTCTGCATCCTTCGCTATCTTCCTTGGTGATGTCGGCTCCTACATTGTCGCTATCGGCCTTGTATTCTTCGCTTTCTCCACCATCGTCGGTTGGTCCTACTACGGGGAGAAGTGCTTCGGCTACATTACAGGGCAGCGGGGAATAGGTATCTACAAATCCGTCTTCGTCCTGTTTGTTTTAGTCGGTGCAGTCTCCCAGCTCGACACGGTGTGGATTTTTGCAGATATTATGAACGGTCTAATGGCTTTCCCTAACTTAATCGGCCTTCTCCTTCTTTCCGGGGTCGTCGTTTCAGAAACGAACAAATTCCTGAAAGTTGCTAAGAAAGAACGACAGCAGGAAAAAGAAGCGAAACAGGCAGGATAATTAGAACCCTCCCGCAAATGCGGGAGGGTTTGCTTATGCCAGCGGCTGTATGCATGCTTCTCCTTCATTCCCTGCCTTATTCACATAATCACTGACGGGGTAGGCTTCCATATCTGCACTTTCCACCTTTTGTATGAATGCCTGAGCCTGTTCCTTCGTCCAGCGATGAGGGTCTAACCAGTTCTGGCTGGTCTCTCTGGAAAGAATGACAGGCATACGATGATGAATTGGATTCATGAAAGCGTCCGCTTCTTTCGTCAAAATGGAACAGGTGAAAAGATCGCCATCCCCCTTTCCCCATTTATCCCAAAGACCGGCAAAAGCAAACACGCGTCCATCTTTCCTCGAAATGCGCATAGGCTGCTTCCCATCTTCCGTCTGTTTCCACTCATAGAAGCTGTCTGCAAGGAGGAGACACCTTCGCTCTTGGATCAGCTTCTGGAAACTCGGTTTCTCATGAGCTGTTTCGCTCCTTGCATTGATCATCTTGTAGCCGATTCTCTCATCCTTCGCCCAAGAAGGCACGAGCCCCCATTTCATATATCCGGCCCGCTTTTCAGAACCGTCATGAATAACCGCAAGCACCTTCTGGCCGGGTGCTATATTATACCTTATCTGATAGTCGGGAATCGGACGAGTAATTCCGAATTCTTTCCGGATCTCCGACTCGTCAGCCAGCAGCGTGTATCTTCCACACATAGGAAAAGCCCCCTTTTTCTTCTATTATATATGTAGCACCCTTCCCTTTATACAAAGAGGAGACACAGATACCTGCGTCTCCTTGCTAAAAACCGAACTTGCGGTGTATTTTGTTTTGATACCTTCGGAAAACTCCGGTATTCCCGGTGTCTCTCTTCTCCATCATCATATCGAAGCGCAGCTTCTTCTCTTTCCATTCCTTTGTGTAGTGGGAAATAAGGGATGGATCGTTGATTGCCGACAGTAATTCCTCAAGGTCGACCATCTCTTTTTTCAGCATCATTTCTTCAGGAAGCATATGGGCATTCTTTAAAATACGATACCCGTTACGCAATTCTTCCGGAAGGTGGGCAAACTCGTCTTTCGGGAGAGGTTTACCTTTTCCGGGCAAATCGTCGAACTCCCCGTTTTTTAAAGCCTGCTTAATCTTCTCTTCGACGATGTGATAATAATCCATCTTTCCCCACCCTCTCAGCGAAATACGGACAGCAGTTCCCTATAAAAGCTTCTTCCGGAGGTTTTGTTTTAATCCTTCCGCTAACGGTTCTAAACGAATTATACGTTCAAGCAAGGCAGGGCTTTCGTTATGCCCGTACCTGACGTCATTGACGTCCGAAACCGTTACACCTTCCGGATGAGCTTCGATCAATGCCAACATATCCCCCGCAGCAATCTCCCCCTCTTTCAGGACACGAAGATAGAATCCGGTAAACCCGCTGTCGATGACGCGCGCAGGAAAATCATCGATACCATGGGTACGTGCGATGATATAGCAGGGTTTTCTTGGTTCAGACACTTGAACCACCGCACTACCCAATTGGTATATATCGCCGATTCGAGCCTCGGCTTCCTGAATTCCCTCCACGGTCAGGTTTTCTCCGAAAGAAGGAAAGGAAAACGTATGCCCGTAGTGACTTTCCCAATGCCTGTAGTGCTGGGCAGGGTATAAGCAGAGCGCCTTATCACGGCCGCCGTGGTTCTTTTTATCCGCCTGTTCGTCTCCTGCCAGGTTGGTGAAGGACAAAGGAACCCGGTCACTCACAGGTTTCTTCCGATAGGCACTCTCAAGGTCGCCCTTATCTGTGGCATATACTTCCGGACGGCCGACATTCAAGGATAACAGTTTATAATTCACTCCATGTCCCCTCTCTGTATTGTTGGACCCAGGCAGGGAGATAATCGTACTGCCAGGCATCCATCGGATAATCTACGAAGACATCCTCCCCGTTCTCATACAACGCCTGAATCAATTCATTCACTGCCCCGAAGTAATACGTGTAAAGAAACTCATAGCTGAAAGGTTCCTTCGGCATATCGTTCTTCGCACAGACTTGCGGATCACTGTAGTTTAAGTAGGTACGGCAGGGAATCGGTCGGACTTCGTATGCCATACATAACTTCGTTTCCGGATCCAGCATGGGACAAGGAAGATCCAGTTGTTTGTAGGCTAACTTCGTTTCCGGCGCTTCATGATCCATCTTCATAGCTTTGTTCAACTTCTCTTCCTGCCGGACATAGTACCGATCCCAATGTTGGAAGATAGCCTGCTTCCTGTCCTCAGAGAATTGCTCAATAGAACGGAACATCATCCTCGCTTCCATCTTCGAAACGACTATTGGAAAATAACAGCAGAATGCACATCCCATGAAACAATTCGGCTTCATACCTGCGAATTCCTCCATACGTTCTATTTCTGCATCCACTTCTTTCAATAAACGCTGGAAACCGTCCAATATGACTGTTTCCGTATCCTGCTCACTATCCAGCAGATGATCTATAATGTCATCGAAAAATGCCGGGTCCACTTCATAGGACTGGTTGATCTTCTCACATTTTTTGATAATTTCTTCATGTTTTAGAAAACTCATAAGGAAAAACTCCTCCATCTATCGTTGTCTCTATTATACATCTCTTGCAAGCATCGCTACCACCATAGACCTAACCACGAATTTCCTCTTGTTCCACCCCCATAAAAAAACTATGATGAAAGAAAGTATATAATTAAGAAATATGTCATCTTTGGAGGTACGCCTAAATGTTATCAAATGCTGAAATCGGTATCGACCTCGGTACTGCGAATATACTGATCTACTCTAAGTCAAAAGGAATCCTGCTGAATGAACCTTCCGTCGTAGCTTACAATACAGAAACAAAGAATGTGGTAGCTGTGGGGAAAGAAGCCAAAGAAATGGTAGGAAAGACCCCAAGAAATATCATCCCTGTCCGTCCATTACGCGACGGAGTGATCGCCGACTACGATATGACAGCCCAAATGTTGAAAGAACTATTGAAAAAAGTTTCCAAGAAATCCGGTATTTCCATGAGAAAACCAACGGTCGTGATTTGTACACCTTCCGGCTCTACATCTGTAGAAAGACGTGCTATACATAACGCAGTAAAAAGTTATGGAGCTAAACACGTCCATTTAATCGAAGAACCGATTGCTGCTGCAATCGGAGCCGACCTTCCTGTAGATGAACCGATCGCCAACGTTGTCGTCGATGTCGGGGGTGGAACCAGTGAAGTAGCCATCATATCATTCGGTGGTGTCGTTTCCTGCAAGTCCATCCGTACCGGTGGAGACGTAATGGATGAGGAGATCATCCAGTATGTACGCAAAGCTTATAACGTCTTAATCGGTGAACGCACAGCTGAACAGGTGAAGATGGAGATCGGCTATGCACTGATTGATCATGAAGAAGAAGTGATGGAAGTGCGCGGCCGAGATATGGTCACAGGCCTCCCTAAAACAATCGAACTTAAATCCACGGAAATTCAAGGAGCATTGAAAGAGTCCCTGGAACAGCTGCTTGAAACCATTCGGGCGACGCTTGAAGAATGCCCGCCTGAATTGAGTGGGGATATCGTCGACCATGGCGTAATTCTTACCGGCGGCGGCTCTTTGCTTAACGGCATGCAGGAATGGCTTTCCAATGAAATTTCTGTTCCTGTGCATATGGCACCAAGTCCGCTGGAATCCGTTGCGATTGGTACCGGACGATCTATCAAAATGATACAAAAACTGCAAAAAGCATCTAAATAAAACACTGAATACCCCGCCCTTATAAGGCGGGGTTTGTTCTTTACCGAAGAAAGGATTTCGTCCATCTATGTCGAATAGGATAAGAATAGGGTCGATTCTCCAACACTTAAGATGTTTAAAACTCCGTTATCGGGTGAAAACTCGCCATGTACACTACCTAAACAAGGAGACTCGGAAATGAAACTATCCACTATATTGAAATGGGTGACCGGAGTATGTGAAGCACTTTTAGCTATTCCCATCGCCGGTGGTCTATTCATTGTCAGCAGCGGCTGGGCTCCGCTTATGACCATGTTTATTCTGCATTTAATCACACTAGTAATTGCCGTTAAAGATAACCGTGCTTATGTAGGAAGCGTATTTGGTCTCGTAACGAACGTACTTGGATGGATTCCAGTAATTGGATGGATCCTGCACACTATCACTGCTGTCATCCTTCTCATTGACGCAGGCCGATCTACAGCATTGGATAAAAAAGCAGCAGAATAAAAAGCCCATTCCTATATTCAAGGGGGACGTTTTTATGTACACGGTGTTATGCATTTTCCGTGTGAAGAAAGAGAAACTGGATGATTTCCTGAAGACGGCCAAGAAATCCGGAGAAATGCTGCAATCCCACGGTTCGCTTGAGCATACGATCTATTTCTCAAAAGAACTGACAGGGCGGCAGGGTTCCATGGGCATCCTCAATTTAATTGAACTGGAAGAGGATGAAGAGCTTCTCCTCGGCCAGAGCATATTTGAGAGTGAAGAAAGCTACCATGAAGTCATGAAGTCTATCGGTTTTAATGACATCATTCATTACTTGAACGGTCACATTAAAGACATTGTTGAAATGAACAGGGTCGTCACTTCCAGCTTCACCACAGAACCGACAACACAGATGAAATAAATTCGATCGGGGGAAGAAACATGAAAATCGTTGTACTTGGAGCAGGAGCGCTTGGCGCTTACTTCGGAGCAAGGTGGGAAGAGGCCGGCCACGAAGTCGTAAATTTAGTCAGAGATGGACGCGCGGATCAAATAGAGAAGAACGGCTTGAAGCTGCACAGCACGATGGGAGATTACGAAGTAACGAACCCACAAATCGCGCGTCACCCTGAAGAAATCGAACACCCTGATGTCGTTTTTCTAGCCGTGAAAGGATACCATTTAAGCGGCACACTGGAATGGCTGAAACTGCTGGTAGAAAAAGGAGCGAAAGTTTACCCGGTCCTGAACGGCATGGAGCACATTCACATTCTGCAAAAAGAGCTTGGAGAAGAGGCCGTCATCGGCGGTCACGCCTATATTATTGCAACATTGGATGAAATGGGTCATGTTGTACATACCAGTAAATTCCACGACCTTTATTTCGGTCCTCTCCATCCTTCTCAACAAAGTATATGCGAAGAGCTTGCTATCGCCTGCAATCAGGCCAACCTGAACGGCACATTGAGTCCGCACATTCTTAAAGATATGTGGAAGAAATATATGTTCATCACAGCCTTCTCCGGTATTACGACGGCAGTAAATCAGCCGATCGGGGTAGTGAGAAGCTTTCCACAAACGCTCCAGACAGCGAAGCATATGCTTGAGGAGATGAAGGAACTCGCTAACGCACATCACGCTGATTTGACAGATGATCAAGTGGAAGACGCCTTTCAACGCCTTCGTAAGCTGGATGGTGAGATGACCTCTTCCATGCACCAGGATCGTCGTAAAGGACTCCCTCTGGAAGTAGAGCACCTCCACGGCGGAGCCTTGAGGCTAGGGAAAGAAGCCGGCCTTTCCATGCCGTATATCGAGACAATCCGTGCTGTCATTAAGCCGTATGAAGCTTATCAAGCATAGATCATACAAAAGAAATCCGAACGCTCCCCTGTTAACAAATAAGCAGGGACGTTCGGATTTTCTTTTGTATGAGGCGGAGGAAGCCTCCTTATTCCCAGTTAATCATCCGCAAAATCATCGACGACCGGGCGCTTGCCGTTCTTCAAATCCCGTATCGTTAATCCGAAATCCATCTGCAGATGAGGGTAATCTTTAAAGTTTGACCAATCCCCTCCCCATTCAAAACCGAGGGACTTCGCTTCTTCGACCACTTCCATCCAGTCAGGTTCACCGTTCCCATTATCGTCTCTGACCCTGTCCCACACGACGTCCCCTTCCGCTGTTCGAAGGGCGAAATCAATGGCAAGGCCATAATTATGATAAGACTCCCCACCTTTGGCGGATGTGACGATGCTCCCACCTTCGGAACGCCCCTGGGCATAGAGCGCGTCTTGTCGTTCCATGGTACGATGACCTTCCGTAATGACGACATCAATACCCTTGGCACGAACGGCGTCCATCAATTCTTCTTTCTTCTGCTCCACTACAGGATGAAGATCCGTCGGTACGGTATCTTCTTCTTTATAAAAAACTCCCGGCGGCATATCCCTCTGGACCTGCGGTACTAAGTAGAACAATAATGCAGCCAGGATTCCTATCCAAAACAGGTAGCCGATTAATCTTGACAGGATCCTCACAAAGACAACCCTTTCTCCTAGTAATTACTATGAGAATACCACAGACAGCCTGATAGAGACACTTAAAACCCTCGCAGGAAATCTTACTCAAACGTTCCTTTTACCAACGCATTGCCTTCGTGCACCATTTCCCTGCCAAGAGCGATGACCCGGGAGATGTTCAGTGTCTCCTTTTCCATAAGTATAAGGTCTGCATCTTTACCGGGAACCAACCTTCCCTTATTCGATAATCCCAGAATGTCACTTGGGTTCGACGTCACCACTTTAAGTCCATCTTCCATAGAAACACCGTGTACAAAGACCGCCTCATGGAAGGCTTCTAGTAAAGAACGAATTTCGCCTACTTTTAATCCGGTCAGATTTCCCTGCTTATCAAAATCCGGAAGACTCCCCTGCGCATCGGAAGTAAATGTTATCTGCTCCACTGGAACACCACAATCCAACATTCTGGCCAGCGCTTCGCTGCTTTTCACCTCACCTTCTTCAAGAAATTCAGGGATTGTACTGGTAGTGAAGTCAACATATCCCCCCTTCTTCGCATAGAGAATCCCCGCCTCGAACAAGGCCTGATTTCTGTTTATATGCGTTGGATAAAATTGAGTGATCGGGATATCCGACGTTTCAACGACTTGTTCAATTAAAGATAATCCTCTTACCCCATCACCCACATGAATATTGACCACGCCTTTTTTACCCGAAAGCATGCCGCCGATCCTGGCCTGCGAGGCAATTCTTGTCAATTCCTTAACCGTGGGTTGGGAAGATCTATGATCGGATATTGCAATTTCACCTGCTCCGATAATTAAGTCTATCAGCATGATATCGTCTTCCATTTTTCCAGTAAGCGTTCTTACTGGAACCTGATAAGAACCTGTATGACAATAGCAAGTCAGCCCTTCCTCACGAAGCGACATCGCTTTAGCCAGCAAATTTGTCATCGTTCTCGTCGTACCATCCGTCCCGATCACACCGACAACAGTAGTGACGCCGCTCATTGTCGCCTGAGTCAATGTCAGCTCCGGCGTCCGCGATCGGAAGCTTCCTTCTCCTCCACCACCTGTTATATGGACATGCCCATCTACAAATCCCGGTGTCATAACCATTCCTTCCGCGTTTATCACCTGGACATCTTGTCCGCTTATCATAATCTCATCCCGAATATCCGCTATTTTACTTCCTGCAATCAGCACGTCCTTCTTCCCTGCATAATCAGGCGTATAAATCTCCGCGTTCTTAATAAGTGTAATCATATACGTTCCTCCCCGGCGCTTTTAGTTGAAATTGATCAATACTGCGATAACCACAAAGGCAGATGCCAGCCCAAACAAAACCAGCTGGAATTTAATGATAAATCGAAACCACTTGGCCCAATCGAGACGCGCTGCTCCAAGGGTACCCATCAACGCAGCAGACGTCGGGACAATGATGTTTGTCAAACCATCCCCTAATTGAAACGCCAGTACAGCTACTTGTCGGGTCACACCGGCAACATCCGCCAAAGGCGCCATCAACGGCATCGTCAAAGCGGCCTGCCCTGAACCTGAAACGACAAAGAAGTTAAAAACAGACTGAAAAAGGAACATGAGCCAGGCGGACAATGCTTCCGGCGTTCCCTCGAAAAGCTGTCCTGTTTGATGTAATATGGTATTCAACACAGATGGACTACTCGGATCATCTCCCCCGAGTATAATGATAATTCCCTTCGCCATTCCCACTACCAGAGCTGCAGGCAGCAGGTCTTTCGCCCCTTGGGCAAATCCTTCCGCAATATCGTTAACCCGCATATCATTTAATCGAAAAAGCACTCCGATGATTCCGGCAATCAGTCCGATTGTGAAAAATTGGCTTGCGATTTCAGGAATATAGTACGCATGTTCAATAACTCCCCAGACAATCCATACAACTCCGAGGATGACTGTCCCAATAACCAACAGGTGTCCTAACTGAAAGCGCGCCTTCCAATCTTCCGGATTAAAATCATCACGGAAATATTGATCCGATTGGTAAGAAAAAGATAAACGCGGGTTCTTTTTAATTCGGCTGGCGTATTTCCAAGTATAATAAGTCCCGACAGACGTAAACACAAACCACATGACAAACCGGAAAGGTGTGCCGGAAAGAACCGGGACATCCGAAACCCCTTGCGCGATCGCTACCCCGAATGGATTCATCCAGGATGTTCCGAAGCCGATTTGAGTAGCGACATAAGTAATCATGATCCCTGTTATCGCATCATACCCAAGCGCAATGACAAGCGGTACAAGAATCATTGCGAATGCTATGGCTTCTTCTCCCATCCCAAATACCGCTCCCCCTAAAGAAAATAGAAAGAACATGACCGGGATGATCAAAACTTCCCTGCCTTTTGTCTTATCAATGACAGAAAGAATACCCTCCTCAACAGCACGGGTTTTCAGAATGATTCCAAAAGCCCCACCAATGATTAGAATAAAAGCTACAACCCCGACAGCCGATCCCCATTTATCCCCGGACGTCAGCCCCTCGAACATATAATTGAGAAAACCAGCTCCACCACCTGCTTCAAACAGTCCCGTGCCTCCCCCGTCGCCCTCGGAAACAGAAAAACTCTCCGGTACAAGGACCGTCCTTGTTTCCTCTGTTCCCGAGTTATCATAGGATACCTCTTTGGTATCAAATACTCCTGACGGAATAAGATGGGTCAGAATTGCTGCAACCAATACGACGAAGAAGATAATGACATAAGTATGCGGCATTTCCAACTTTCTTTTTCTTTTCAAACCCATATAAAACTCCTCCTTTTCTACTTACTTTCCATCATGCAAGAAATGTGCCATTATCTTTTTCGGAATATTCACTGTTTTTATACCGTTAACAGACTTTATAGGGTCTAATTGGGTGATATAATTAAAACTAAAAAGACATAAGGAGCTGCCAATGATCAATCGATTAACCCTTATTACCGGAACGATACAAACTTGCGAGGCACTTCAAACTCAACTACAAGACCTTATTGGCAAATATATTGATATTACCTGCTTCGCCATTGATGACTATGTTCCCGCCTCCACTACGGACCCTTTAATCATCTTTTCCTCCCGTCTTGTCGAGCAGGAAGCTACTATTCATACCTTTGATGGCTGCAAAACCATGACAGCTTTAAGAACCATTAACTATCAATATATTGAGAAACTGTTGGACCTTGAGGCAGGTACAAAGGTACTTTGTATTAATGACACAGAAGAAATGGCTCAGGAAACGATTGATACACTCATGGAATCAGGGATCAACCATCTCCATTACACACCTCACACGACAGGGAATAACGCTCCCGAAGACATCCGGATCGGAATTACGCCGGGAGAGAGAGCCTTTGCTCCTGCCAGCCTGGAGCAGGTGATTGACATAGGTGTAAGACTTATTGATATTACCACTCTCATCGATATCCTGGATCACTTCCACCTGAAACAACCACTAGGCGGGACCATATCCAAACGGTACACAGGAAAGATTATTGACCTCAGCAGGAAGTTGACGAGTATCAACAAACAAGCTGCCCGCTTAAACCAACACCTCCAACAAGTGGTGGATGGTGTAAATGACGGGGTCATGGCCGTGGATGCACAGAACATAATTACTATTTTCAATCCTCTGATGGAAAAATACAGCGGAATTTCCTCCACTTTCGCGAAAGGAAAACATATCAACAAAATATGGAAGAACTCGTCTATCATTCCATTTATGACCGCATCGAAAGAAGAGAGTGTTTACCTTACATGGAACGGCTTTAATTTAATGGTCTATCGAATAGAATGGGATCAGCACGATAACACACTCTTCATCTTCAAGAATGCGGATGAAACGATATTGATGGAAAAGGCCGCAAGAAAAGAGTTATTAAAGACAGGGTATATTGCCAAATACAGTTTTGACGATATCCTGGGTACGAGCGAAGCAATCCGGGAAGTGAAACATATAGCCAGGAAGCTGGCCAAGGCATCCTTCCCTGTACTTATACAAGGGGAAAGCGGAACAGGGAAGGAATTGTTCGCCCATGCGATTCACCAAGAATCCGACCGCGCGTCGTCCCCATTCCTCGCTGTCAACTTCAGTGCCCTCCCTGAAGATTTATTGGAAAGTGAATTATTCGGCTATGAAGACGGTGCTTTTACCGGGGCAAAAAAAGGAGGAAAGAAAGGGCTGTTCGAACAAGCGGATGGAGGAACCTTATTCCTTGATGAAGTCGGGGATATCAGTCCGAAGCTGCAAGCCCGCTTACTCCGGGTCATCCAGGAAAAAGAAATCAGGAAGATCGGCGGGACCAAGAACATTCCTGTCGATGTACGCATCATAGCGGCAACAAATAAAAATCTATCGCTATTAATGGAAAAGGGAGAATTTAGAGAAGACCTGTATCACAGATTAAAAGTCTTATTTCTGCCTATTCCTCCCTTAAGGGAAAGAAAAGCAGATATTCCAATACTAGCAGACCGATTCCTTACCGAAAGCAGCAATAAGAGCATGACATTAAGCAAGGAAACCTCAGAAGAACTCGCAAGGCACCAATGGTTCGGGAATGTGCGTGAATTAAAAAACACAATCGATTACCTCACTACTGTGTCAGACGGAGAAATGATTACAAGGAAAGACTTACCGGCTTCGGACTTTTTTCAGAAACCTGCTCAGAACGAGAAGGCTGAGCAAAGCCTTGCAGACAAAGAAGTTACGAAGGAAATACTCACGTACCTTTTCCTTTGCAAAGAAAACTATGAGCGTGCGAGCAGAAAAAAGGTCCGAGAACATATGGACAAACGGGGCGTCCCTTTATCAGACCAGCAGATCCGTCGTTTTTTGGAACACATGAAAGCAGAAGGATGGATTGTTTCCAAACAAGGACGGGGAGGCACACAAATCACTCCTTCAGGGGCTGATTACCTACAACATATAGGACAAATGTTATAATTAAGAAAACCGGGATAAGGAGGTGCGGAGGAGCAGACATGCGCTTAAAACGAAAACCAGGAAAAACATTCTATGAACTTATTATGATTGCTCTCGCCGCCTTATCTGTTTCGACCATTTGGCAGAAAACCGGATATAACAGCATCATTATCTGGACGACTTGGACGATCTTCTTTGTCGATTTCTTATACCGTCTGCACCGGAGCGACAGCAAGTGGGAATTCATTAAAAAGAATCCCTTCATCGTTATCGCCGCCATTCCGCTGGATGCGATCTTTCAATTTGCCCGGTTCGCCCGCATCCTCCACCTGCTGCGTTTGAAATCAATCACCAAATACTACACGATGCCTTTCATCCGCTTTTTAAAAAGACAGCACCTGTGGACGGTCACCAGTATTACGTTTCTCTTAATCTTCCTTCTGATCATCCCTCTGACGCTGATTGAAAATGAGTTGGATTCCTACTCCGATGCCTGGGTAAGTGCCATTTTGTCCCTTACATTCTTCGGACGATCAGGATTTGAACCGGAGACGGCAGCCGGTCAAGTCATCATCGTGACCCTGACCATATTCGGCGTCATCCTGCACGGGCTTATCATCAGCACGTTGGCGGACTATATTATTCACTCCCCCATTGTCCAATTGCTGAAGTCTAAGTTCTCCAGCAATAAATAAGGGACCCTTATTACTTTTTCTTCCAATAATTACGTTTTATTTAACCACAAAAAAGGAATGAGAGAAGAGAATCCACCATCGGAGGTGAGGGGATGTCCAAAAAAAACAGCCATAAGCTGAGTGAAGAAGATCAAAGTTTCGAAGAGAAGAAACGAAAAGAAGAGCTGATGGATGAAATTCCCGTCGATGATCTGAAGAAGGAACAGCTAGAAGAACAAAAGGGAAAAACATCCAAAAATGACTCTTCCACAGAAGAAAGACATAACGAAGACTTAAGACCATGATTTATGAGGTGAAAGACATGAAAGAATTTCAGGCCTATCAGTTATCTCAAGATGATGAAGGCATAACCGGAGCTATAAAAACACTTCAGATGAGCGATCTTCCTTCCAGTGACGTAACCATTAAAGTTCATTATTCAAGCGTCAACTACAAGGACGGAATGGTTACACAGGAGGACAATGCTCTTATAAAAGCATACCCGATTATCCCTGGTATAGACCTGGCGGGAGAAGTCGTCCACTCTGATGACACTCGCTTCCACCAAGGGGATAAGGTTATTGCCACCAGCTATGAGATCGGCGTTAATCATCCCGGCGGCTACAGCGAATATGCAAGTATCCCCGCCGACTGGATTGTCCCTCTTCCCGATGGGATGACGACGGAAGAGGCAATGATTTATGGAACCGCCGGTTTTACGGCTGCGTTGTCCATTCACAGGTTGGAGCACAACGGCCTGACCCGGGAAGCCGGGCCCGTACTCGTCACCGGAGCATCGGGAGGCGTCGGCAGTATGGCGGTCGCTATGCTGGCTAAGCGAGGGTATGAAGTGCACGCAAGTACCGGGAGTAAGGAAAATGCAGATTTCTTAAAGAATTTAGGCGCAGAAACCATCCTTTCCAGAGAAGATGTCTATGACGGCAAACAGAAAGCACTCGCCAGCGGACGCTGGGCTGCTGCCGTTGATCCGGTCGGCGGTGAACAGCTCGCTTCTGTACTAAGCAAATTGAAATACAGTGGCGCAGCAGCTGTTAGTGGTCTCACCGGAGGGACGAAAATACCTACGCAAGTTTATCCCTTCATTCTAAGGGGTATCAGCCTTCTAGGTATTGATTCTGTAAATTGCCCGATGGAAATGAGAGAAAAAGTGTGGCACCGGTTAGCGAACGACATGAAAGTCAAAGAAGCGTTTGATGCTATCAAGACGGTGCAGCCGTTACAAAAGGTCCCCGAAACGCTGGACCAAATCCTTAAAGGGCAAATACAAGGTCGTACCGTCATTAAAATCAATGATTGATGGTAGTTCCTATTCAAAACGCAGGGTGTTGACAAAAGACTTAACATCCCATATAATTTGAAGATGGTGCCTTCATAAGAAAGGCAACTCGGAAAAGAAAAGAGTGATTTGTATGAGACTGGCATTCTGCTACGTTTTGATACAACTTAATCACACTGGATCAGCTTCGGAGCTGTAAGGATGCAATAGAGGTAGGGATTGCGTCGTTTAAGTTGAAACAAACTACCATGTAGAATTTTGAACCGCGGCAACAACATGGATGTAACTTCCACAAATATGTGTAACTTGATATTTTCCGAAACAAACTTAAGTAGTCCTCCATCTATGCAGAGGACTCTATAATAAAGCGGGTTGGACGATTGTCTGATTCGCTTTTCCTATATTAGAAAAGAAACAGCCCGAAATCATTCCAGTGATTTCGGGCTGTTTTTCATTCGCTGTGGACCTTCTTCACACGGCCTACCTGTCCATCCTCCAACCGCACCTTAATACCGTGAGGGTGATTGGGAGACTTGGTCAGAATGTCTTTTACTTTGCCGGAGGTTAATGCTCCCGTTCGTTGATCTTTCTTCAGAACAATTTCTACATCTGCACCGATCTTAATATCGCTTCGTTTTTGTCCATTCATGTAAAGTACCTCCATCGTCATCATCTGCCCTTCTCATCATACAGGAAGGGTTCTTCCCCTGCAAAAAAAGAAAAACACTCGCATGAGTGTTTTTCTGGAATTCTTATGAGGAGTAGTCGTGCTGGGTCTGGATTGTACCGTCCTTCATATGGATGACTGCTCTGGTGCCTTTGTTTTGAGCAATTTCCTTCGCCCTTTGAATCGCTTCTTCTTTCGTGTCAAATACCTGCGTTGGCTGCTCAGCACCTTCTGCTTTAACGGCCCAGCCATCTTCATGTGTAAGGACATGTTCCGCTTGGTTTCTAGTATCCGCCATTCCGAACCCTCCTTCGCTTCGTCTTATATATGGTTTATTACCACTCCAGCATCCCTGTAAACCCCTTTTTATCCATTAAATTCCTTTCGATCCTGAATACTTCCGTCCTTCTTATGAATAATCACACTGGTCTGTTTATTCTCAGCGATTTCTTCCGCTCTTTTAATCGCTTTTTCCTTCGTATCAAACACATTAGATACCTGCTTCGCGCCTTCCGCTTTTACAGCCCAGCCGTCTTCATGCACCATGACATGCTCTCCCTTATCGAGAAGCTCCGGGCGGCTCTTCGTACTATTCTTCACATCATCGTCTCTGTTTTTCAAATTTTCGTCACTCATTTGTGTGACACGATTGATTTCTTTCTCCTCCGCGTTTTCATACCATTCTTTCGCCTGTTCCGTAGCAATTGGAATGGCCTGATTTTCTTTATACCCTTCCTCTATCATTGCATTAGCAATGTCGATGGCTTTCTTGCGGACAGGTGTATCCAAGTTCTTTAAGGAACTTGGATAGTCATTGGTATCCCAAGGCATGGATAAACCCCTCTCATGTATTTTGTATTTTATAGATATAATTACCACCACTTTGAATTTATAAACAAACGTTACGATTGCTAAACTAATTTGAAAGCACGGCTGAAATAAGATACTATAAAAAAGTCTCCCATTTCAAACAATTTCGCCAATTATCCACTTTTTACTTTCCATCACTGATTATCGTACTTTACAAGGAGGTTTAACTATTGGACATCACATTCCATCCAGTAGGTGACCAGGCCGTACTACTTCAGCTTGGTGATACCATCGATGAACAAGTCAATCAACATGTAAGAAAAATCTCCGCACATTTCGACAAATACAAACCGGATTGGATGATAGAATACATCCCCGCGTTTACAACCATCACCATTACATATGATCCATTCTATATACACAAGCGTCATGCCGCCGGTGTGCGCCCTTACCATTGGATATGTGAGCAGCTTCAACTTATCCTCAAGGAAAGGACGGAATACAAAGCAGAACATTCACGCACCATTGAAATTCCGGTCTGTTATGGAGGGGAATTCGGTCCTGATTTAGCTGCCGTAGCAGAGCACAACCGTTTATCAGAGGAAGAAGTGATACAAAAGCACATGGCGGGAGACTACCTCGTCTATATGATCGGTTTCGCTCCCGGATTCCCTTATATCGGGGGGATGGATCCTGAAATCGCTACTCCAAGAAGAGACGATCCACGCCTTGCGATCCCTGAAGGTTCCGTCGGTATAGCCGGAGGTCAGACTGGTGTATACCCGATAGAAACGCCTGGAGGTTGGCAGTTGATCGGCCGAACCCCTCTTTCTCTCTTCCAACCGGATCAAGATATCCCCTCCCTCCTTCAAGCGGGAGATCGAATCCAGTTCGTTCCAATTACAGAAGAAGAATACCAGGAAAGAAAGAGGGGTTCCCAATGATACAAGTGACAAAATCCGGTCTATTGACGACAATTCAGGACCTCGGCCGCTATGGGTTCCAAAAACATGGTGTAATTGCAAGCGGGGTGATGGATAAGGAAGCTCATAGAATCGCCAATTTTCTTGTCGGCAACGACTCCGGAGAGGCAACAATGGAAATTACGCTCCTCGGACCGGTACTTGAGTTTCAGACAGATGCATTAATCGCTGTATGTGGAGGGGATCTATCACCGATGGTTGACGGTGAACCTCTCCATACATGGAAGCCTGCTTTTATAAAAAAAGGAAGTGAATTGAGATTCGGGAAACCGAAACAAGGTTTTCGTTCCTATTTAGCTGTAGCAGGAGGCTTTGATGTTCCTGAAGTTCTTAACAGTCGTTCGACATACTTAAGAGCAGGAATCGGTGGATTTCAAGGACGGTCATTGGAAAAAGGGGATGAGCTTCCTATTGGTGAGCTTTCCCAAAAATCGGTTCACATGCTTCAACACTTGAAAGAAAGAAAGCATTCCGCATCCTTCTCAGAAGCGAATTGGTCAACTTCTGCGGAGTTCCGACTCTCTCCTTCTCCCGATGAACCCATCCGCATAATAAAAGGAAGAGAGTACGATTGGTTTGATGGAAAGAGCCGGGAAGCTATCTTAGAACACACCTTTAAAATTGACTCCAAGTCCGATCGGATGGGGTATCGATTGAAGGGAGAGAAGCTTCAACAATCGCATAAAAGAGATATGTTGTCAGAAGCAGTCATGTTCGGAACGATCCAAGTACCTCCAGAAGGAAATCCGATTGTATTATTGGCAGACAGACAAACGACAGGCGGTTACCCCAAAATTGCTCAAGTCATTACAACGGATCTTCCAAAGCTCGCCCAGAAACGACCAGGAGAAACGATCTCCTTCACTCTCGTTTCCCATGAGGAAGCAGAACATCTCTATATAGATCGTGAAAAGCAGCTGAAGCTGCTACAACAGAGTATTCAAAGGAAATTTAATTAGGAAAGGGTGATCCAATATGCATATCGTAGACTTAAATTGTGATATGGGAGAAAGCTTTGGAGCGTATAAAATGGGGCAGGATGAAGAAATCCTAACCTATGTCACATCAGCGAATATCGCCTGCGGTTATCATGCAGGCGACCCTTCGACTATGAGAGAAACAGTTAAAAAAGCCGCAGCAAACGGGGTCGGTATCGGGGCGCATCCAGGGCTGCCGGATCTTCAAGGCTTCGGAAGACGACCGATGGACCTTTCTCCTGCAGAAGCTTATGATTTAGTCGTCTATCAAATCGGTGCCCTTCAAGGTTTTGTTCATGCGGAAGGTGAGAAATTGCAGCACGTGAAGCCACACGGAGCGCTGTATAATATGGCTGCCAAAGATAAGACACTGGCAGAAGCAATTGCGAAAGCGGTCAGGGATGTAGATACCGGGCTGTTGTTATACGGCCTTGCTGGCAGCGAACTGATTGCAGCAGGCCGTACATATAACCTCCCTACAGCGAGCGAAGTATTCTCCGACCGCACGTATCAAGAGGATGGCAGCCTTACTTCAAGAAGGCTGCCGGATGCCTTGATCACTGATCGTAAACATGCGGTGGATCAAGTCATCCGCATGATTAAAGAAAACAAAGTGCACACAATGCAGAATGTGGATATTGACATCCAAGCTCAAACCATCTGCATTCACGGAGATGGCGCCCATGCTGTCGAATTTGCTAAGTACATTACCGGTGCATTGAAAGAATCAGATATAAAACTGCAGGCAAGTGGAAAATTCATTACTATTTAAGAAGCAGAAAGGAGCAGCTCCATGAAACAACAATCAAACAGAAGTCTCCTATTAGGCGCCGCGTTTTTGATGGCCACCTCAGCTATCGGACCCGGTTTCCTTACCCAGACTACGCATTTCACTCAACAATTAGCAGCAAGTTTCGGATTTGTCATCCTTATTTCCATCATTATCGATATCGGTGCCCAGCTCAATATTTGGCGCATTATTGCAATTGCCGAGAAACCGGCACAGGACATAGCGAACAGTCTGGTTCCAGGGCTCGGTGTTTTCTTATCCGTACTGATCGTCGCCGGTGGTCTAGCCTTCAACATCGGAAATATCGCCGGTGCAGGACTTGGAACCAACGTACTCTTCGGGATATCTCCTGAACTCGGGGCGCTCTTTAGTGGAATCGTTGCCGTCGGTGTCTTTCTCGTCCGGGAAGCTGGAAAAGTCATGGACCGATTCGCGCAGATTGCCGGGTTCGTCATGATTGCCTTGACGATCTTTGTCATGTTCTCAGCAGAACCACCGGTAGGAGAAGCGATCACGAAGACATTTGTACCGGATACGATTGATTTCCTGGCTATTACAACCCTCGTCGGAGGTACGGTCGGCGGCTATATCACGTTTGCCGGCGGCCACCGTCTCCTTGATGCGGGCGTCAAAGGGAAAGAATCTCTCGGTGAAGTTACGAAAAGCTCCGTTTCAGCAATCGGTATCGCATCCGTCATGAGGATCTTTCTCTTCCTCGCATCTCTCGGCGTTATCGCATCAGGTTTCACTTTAAACCCGGACAACCCTCCTGCTTCCGTATTTCAGGCGGCAGCTGGAAACGTAGGTTACAAAATATTCGGTGTTATCATGTGGGCAGCCGCGGTAACTTCTGTCGTAGGCGCTGCGTATACCTCCGTTTCCTTTATACGGACATTCAGTAAAACCATCGAAAAATATCATAAGTGGTTTATCGTTGCCTTTATCATCATTTCTACAAGTGTATTCGTTTCTATCGGACAACCGGTAAAAATCTTAATACTTGTCGGATCTTTAAATGGTTTGATTCTGCCGATCGCTTTAGGCGTCATGCTGGTTGCAGCAAACAATCGAAAAATTGTCGGTAAGGACTACAAACACCCAATATGGCTTACCGTGTTTGGCGTCATTATCGTTATAGCCATGGCTTACATGGGAGGCTTGTCCCTGTTCCAAGGTATACCTAAATTATTCCAGTAGGAGTGTTGTCATTGGAACCATCTATACTGTCCCCTTCAGAGGCGCGAGAAATGATCCGGGAAGGTAGTTGGAAAGGCCCTACCGCCGGAATGGCCAACGGTTTTGTACAGGGAAACCTTGCCGTTGTCCCCCGGGAACTGGCCTTTGATTTTCTTGTATTTTGCCAAAGAAACCCTAAACCGTGCCCGGTTCTTGATGTTACAGACCCGGGCAGCTTCGCCCCGTTGTTAACCGCTCCGGGAGCCGATCTTAGGAAAGACCTTCCTAAGTATCATATATATAAGGACGGCGTGTTGTCCGAGGTAACCACGGACATTACAAATGCCTGGACACAAGACATGGTCGGGTTTCTGCTTGGATGCAGTTTCACATTTGAACAGGCACTGCTTGAAAACAACATCCCCGTCCGTCATATCGAGGAAAATCGGAATGTACCAATGTACCGAACCTCCATCGAGTGCGTTCCGGCTGGTAACTTTCATGGTCCAATGGTTGTCAGCATGCGGCCGATGAAACAGGCGGACGCAATCCGGGCTGTTCAAGTAACAAGCCGATTTCCAAACGTTCACGGCGCTCCTGTACACATCGGTGATCCTGGCAAAATCGGAATTAAAGACTTAAATTCTCCCGACTTTGGAGAGTCTGTTACCATACACCGTGATGAAGTACCGGTTTTTTGGGCCTGCGGTGTTACCCCGCAAGCGGTGGCCATGCAGCAAAAACCCGATATCATGATTACACACGCTCCCGGCCACATGTTCATTACAGATATTAAAAACGAATCAACTGCCATTCTATAAAAAAACCGCCTGGGTTGGTCCCCAGGCGGTTTTTTTGCTGTGTTCTACTCCCAATCTTTTGAAAGCATCCCATACACCACGTGGTTGGTGTAATTCCCATACAGTAATGCCGCGTCGCGGATGATCCCCTCCTGTACAAAGCCCAGGCGTTCCGGTACCGCTCTGCTTTTGATATTCCCCTCCGCCGCCCGGATTTCAATTCTGTTTAACCCTAATTCTTTGAACGCATAATCGAACAAGGCACGGCATGCCCTTGTCAATAAACCACGGCCCTTGAAATCTGTCCCCATCCAGTAGCCGACACTCGCCTTCTTATTCCCCCAATCATATTCATGGAACCCGAGAATACCAGCAATCTTCCCACTTTCCAGCAAACAGACGGTCAAACCATTGTTATCCGCATAGCTCTCCAAACACCCTTGGATATATTTTCTCGTATCCTCCGGTGACTTGGTGTAGTCGACCCAAGGAAGCCATGTCCTTATATGCTCACGAGAACGGTCCGACAATTCGTAAAGTTCTTCTGCATCCTCGAAACCAATCAGTTTTAAAGATAATTGCTCGTCTACTTTATGTATAAACACAGCCATCCTCCTCTTCTATCAGTAACCTTACTTATTCTGGATTCATTTCCAAATCTCCTGCTTTCGACAGATATCCCTACTTTCACAGCTCCAAGTGAAGAAAACAAAAAAAGAAGCAGGTTCCCCTGCTTCTCTCTTCAAGGTTTTAATACAATTTTACCTGTCGTTTGTCTCCCCTGCATCATCTCGTGGACACGCGCTGCTTCCTCAAGCTTGAATACTCCGCCGATAGTCAGCTTTAAATCTCCGGTATTCACTAACTGTAGAAGATGGTCAAGACTCTTCTCAAACAAGACCGGCTTCTTCATGATTTGAGGAAGAAAGAATCCGATGACAGAGAGGTTACGGTTCATGAGTCCAGATGGATACATCGTCGCAGGATTACCGCTTGCCACTCCATAAACGACGACGCGGCCGAAAGATCTCATACACTTCACCGTCTCAAGAAAAACTTCTCCACCGGCCATCTCCAGTGCAACGTCAACTCCTTTACCTCCCGTAACATCCATAACGTCTTCCCGCCAATGCTCATGTGTATAGTTAATGACATGATCGGCACCAAGGTCCCTGGCAAGAAACAGTTTCTCTTCTGTACTTGCCGTAGCAATAACGTTTCCCGCTCCAAAATGCTTGGCGAGCTGAACCGCAAGAGAACCAACACCGCCGGCCGCGGCATGAATAAGGACGGTTTCTCCTTTTTCCATCCGTCCCATCGTCGTTAGAATATGGTAAGCAGTCAGTCCCTGAAGTGGTAAAGCGACAGCTGTTTCGTAGTCGACTCCGTCCGGGATTGGAATTAAGGTGCTCTCCTTCGTTTTCACAAACTCTGCATATCCACCTGATCCAATTAAAGTAACCACCCTGTCCCCTTCTTTAAAACGAGAGGCATCTGAACCCGTGCCTGCAACAACACCGGCTACCTCAGCTCCAGGTATGAAAGGGAGCGGGGTAGGTAAGACATAGGCTCCTTCCCGTCTCGCAGTATCGGCGTAATTCACACCGACAGCCTCCACTTTCAGCAGCACCTCGTCCTTCTCCAATGTTGGTACGTCAATGGTTACCTCCTCAAGGACAGACGGACCTCCGTATGCTTTGAATTGTATGGCTTTCATTTCGTTCACCTCCCTGCAAATTCCGGCTTGCGTTTATTCTTGAACGCTTCGACGCCTTCTTTATGATCTTCGGTTGCGATCATCATCGTTTGTGAGATTCTTTCCTGCTCGAGAATGGCCGCAAGATCGGATTGATCCGCCTGGTCGACCACCCTTTTAATCATGCCGATTGCCCGTGCAGGCCCGTTGGCTATTTCAAGCGCGTATTCCATGGCCGCGCCCTCAAGATCATCGACTGGAAGAATCCGGTTTACCATACCCCAGTCATATGCCTGCTCCACGTTGATCGGTTCTGCGCGGAACAGTAACTCTTTGGCACGGTATGGACCAAGTACTTTCGTTAAGAAATAATGACCGCCACCATCAGAGATAAGGCCGACTTGAGCGAAGCTCATGACGAACTTGCTCTTTTCTGCTGCAAGAATTTGATCGCAAGCGAGAGCAAGGTTGAAACCGGCACCGGCTGCATATCCGTGAACGACAGCTATAACCGGCTTCGGAAGTGCTTTGATAGCCAATATCAATTGATTCAATTTCCCCACATGATCATACAGCTTAGCAGCACTCGCCTGCCCCATACCCTTCACATCACCTCCGGCGGAGAAGGATCTACCGGCACCTGATAGGACGACTGCCTTCACATCTTCTGATTCTTCCGCTTCCTTCAAAGCCTTCATTAAACCGGAAATCATTTGGTCGGAAAAGGCATTAAGCGCTTCCGGTCGGTTTAGCACACAATGCATAATCGGTCCGTTCACCTGTACAGTCAAATGTTCATTACCTCTCATTTTCTCCAACTCCTTCATTAGTTTGGATACTGTCTGAACTCAAGCAACGCTTCTGCAATTTCCCTGTTCCTTTGGATAGAATCCGGCCAGTGATACACACTTAACAGCCCGCTGACATTCCTGAGTGTATGAACTCTTTCTTCTCCCTCCAGCAGGTCCGACAAAAGGAATATTACGGAAGACTGAATGCGCAGGTTGGCGTCCTCCACTATCAAATAGACAAGCTTCTTCTGCCAAGAAGCGTCCTTATGTTGTCTTTGTAAGGACTTCTTGACACGCCAGACAACCGATTGCGTTCGATATAATTCCATTGCAAGATCAGCAAGAGCCATCATTATTTCCTGATTTTCAGAGAGGGACTTTCCATATTTACGGACAGCCGAACCAGCCGTCACAAGAAATAAATCCCTGTATAAGGCTACCGCTTCTTCTGCATCACCAAGCTCTCCCGTAGACCTCATATATCCTCTATTCTTTAAAGAGTATTCTGCTTGTTCCAGAATAGATTGGAAGCTTGTCCTCTCCTTTTCTGCTGATTTCAAGAAAGATCCGGCGATCAGAAGACGGTTAATCTCGTTCGTTCCTTCGAAAATTCGATTGATGCGCGCATCCCTGTACATTTGTTCAATCGGATATTCTTTAATAAAACCGGCACCCCCATGAAGCTGGAGCGCTTCATCCACAACGGCATCCAAGGTCTCGGATCCCGCAACTTTACAAATCGCCGCTTCCATCTTATGCTCGTTCATCGCTCTAGCTGTCTCGGAAGGCTCCGCTGCTTCATCCAAATACCCAAGAGCAGATTCTATATGACCAGCTGTCCGATACAAAAGCGATTCAGAAGCAAAGATATCGCCGGCCATCCTGGCCAATTTTTCTTTAGTAGCAGGGAATGCCGAAATCGCTCTTCCAAACTGCTTCCGCTCCGAAGTATGCTGAACAGCCAGCTGCAGGGCCTGCTTCGCTGCACCGAGAGCAGCGAAACCTAAATTGAACCTCCCTAAATTCAATACGTTTAATGCAATCAGATGTCCTTTGCCGATTTCTCCAAGTACATTCTCGACCGGAACCTCACAATCCTCCATCACGACCGAGCAGGTGGAAGACCCTTTAATTCCCATCTTCTCTTCCTCAGGACCAATGGATAATCCAGGGAAATCCTTCTCTACGATGAAAGCAGTGAAGTCCTTCCCATCCACTTTTGCGTACACAATGAACGTATCGGAAAAGGAAGCGTTGGTGATATATATTTTTGTACCGTTCAATAAGTAGTGGGACTTCTCTTCATTCATGACCGCTGTCGTTTTAGCCGCCAGCGCATCAGATCCCGCCTCCGGTTCTGTCAGGCAGTATGCTCCAATATACTCTCCACTGGCAAGTTTCGGAAGATAGTTCCTTTTCTGCTCCTCCGACCCGAAATAAGTGATCGGCAAGGTTGCGATGCACGTATGGTTCGAATGAGCGACACTGTATCCACCACCGCTGCCCAGCGCTTCCCCGACGATACCTTTACTCATTTTATCCAGACCCAGACCGCCAAACCGTTCGGGAATACTATGGGCAAGCAGCCCTAACTCTCCGGCTTCTTTCATTTTGGAGGCGACAAAAGCATAATCTCCACTTTCTATTCTCTTTCTATTTGGGTGTATTTCCCGGGTAATATATTGTCGAGCGGTGTCACCAATCATTTTGTGTTCTTCTGTTCGTTCTTCCGGTGTGAAAACAACATCCAGCGGCAGGTCACGTACAAGAAATTCCCCGCCGGCTACTTTATATTTTACTGGCGGCATGTCTTCCCTCCTTCAACACAGCTTCTTCCGCATCATAAGTAGGAATCGTATCAAAATGACCTTCTTCAGCCACAAACTCCACTTCTTCCGGATTTAACCCTTCCGATAGCAGCATTTGTCCGATACGACACTCCAAAAGCACCTCTGCTCTCGCAGTTCCCTTACTGTTGTAAAAATCGCGGGCAGCGATGGCAGCGTCGGAAAGCGTCCATACTCCTTCCTGCTCCATATAGGTTATAAGACTCCCGGCACCGTAGAAATCTTCAAGCGTAAAGTGACCGCTTGACCCGGAGCAGATGATAACGATTGTATCCCCTCCATGTAACCTGACAAGATGCTCAGCCATAGCTGGATTATTTAATAGGGAAGCAGCATAGAGACGCTTTGCTCTCCGGGCTCGGTGCAGGGCGACGGTACCGTTGGTTGTGGACAAAATGAGATGATGATTCTTGATATGTGGCTTTAAATGAGTCCGAAGCGGTGGATGGAAGCCCTCTATTCCTTTTCCTTGATCTTCTCCGGCAAGCAAAAACGGCTCTTTCATAACAGCCGCCTTCTTTCTCGCCTGTTCTGCATCAAATACCGGGATGACAGCAGCAGCCCCGTCAGCCAGAGCCGCCGTTATGGTAGAGGTCGCAAACAAGACATCGAAAACAACGGCCACTTTCCCTTCCAGATCATCCGGGCGGATATCCTCTTTCTTAAAAATTACTTGGATTTTTCCCATATTATAATCCCGCCGTTTCTTCTGCATGTTCGATCAAATGATTGACGAACACGTTCATTCCCTCAAATCGGGGGTCGTCCGTCTGGCCGCGCTTATAACGGTAATAAATCTGCTGAATGATTCCTGCCAGTTTGAAATAAGCAAAGGTTACGTACACATGGACGTTGGACACATCCCGGCCGCTTTTCTCCGCATACCTGGATATGAACTGTTCCCTTGTATAGAAACCGTCCTGAATCGTAACAGAAGGTTTACCAAGTCCGGTTTTCAACGATTCCGGATCATCCGATTGAATCCAGTACCCCATCGCCGCTCCAAGATCAGCGAGAGGATCACCGACCGTTGTCATTTCCCAGTCAAATAGACCGACCATTCTGGATGGATCATCCTTCTGGAACATGGCATTATTCAGCTTGTAATCATAATGGATAATGGCAGCTTTATCAGAATCTGGGATATGATTACTCAGCCATTTCATTAATCTTTCCCCGGATACAACATCATCCGTGCGTGCTTTCTCATAGCGTTTGATCCAGCCGTGTACCTGTCTTTCCATAAAACCCTCCGGCTTTACCATGTCCTTCAAAGCCGTTTCTTTGTAAGGAATAGCATGCAGTTCTACGAGCCGGTCCACCATCGTTTCCGACAGAGCACGACCTAACTCCCGGGACGGTTTTATCTCTTCAGGAAAACTGGAATCAAAAACAACTCCTTCCCTTCTTTCCATCAAGAAGAAGGGACTCCCGATGACTTCTCCGGAAGCATACATATACGGTTCAGGTGCCAAAGGAAAAAAGGGATGGAGAGCCTGAAGCACGGCAAACTCTCTTTCCATATCATGGGCTTTCGGAGCCACTGGACCAAGCGGAGGACGACGCAGCACGGCTTTCCACTCGTCACGAATGGAAAGCTCGTAAGTCAGATTCGAATGGCCGGTTCCAAATTGGCGGACGGCCAGTTCTCCTGAAGGCAGTTCCATGCGGTCTCTAAGCCACTGCTCGATCCGCTCGATTTCCAGTTCCTCTCCCGAACGGACAGGAAGTGTGTCTCTTTTCATATCCACGCCCCCACTCTATTCACTCATTACGTATCGATATTTTTCCAAATTGCTGCGCTGAGCTTCCGACAGCGGTAGACTTTTTCCATTGTCGAAATCGTATTGGACAACAATCGAAAGCCCTTTTGCTGCCGTCTCTTCCGTATCCTTATCTACCATTTCCTGTTCCAAATGAAAGCTTGAGCTCCCTATTTTTACGATACGGCTGCGAAGAAGGAGCGTTTGGCCGAAGTGTACCTGCTTGAGAAAATCGCACGTCGCTGATGCTAATACGAAATTCCAGCGCTCCCCGACGAGATCACAGTCTGAAAAAAACTGGACCCTTGCATCTTCCATATAGATGAAGTAGTTGCTGTTGTTCACATGTCCAAGCAAATCGGTTTCACAAAATCGGATGGTCACTTCCCACTCATGCATCTCCTCCCTCCTCAACTCTTTACGGTGGAATTATACTGGTAGAATCCTTTACCGGTCTTTCTTCCCAACTCTCCCGCCTTCAGTTTCTCCTCCAACGTCTTAGAAGGTTTGACCGCCGGATCTCCGGTTTCTTCGTAATGCTGCTGCATGACATAATAACCGACATCAATTCCGGACAAGTCCATCAGTTCAAACGGACCTAGTGGATGACTCAACGCTTTTTTGACGATTTTATCAATATCCTTAAAGTCGGCATAGCCTTCTTCGTAAAGGTGCATCGCTTCTCTTTGAACAGCGAACAAGATACGATTTGCAATGAATCCGGATATTTCCTTCTCCAGCAACACACCTGTTCTGTTCATGCGTTTGCAGACCTCCATGGCTGTTTCCACTGTGGAATCAGAGGTGTGTTCCCCTTTCACCACTTCCACACAGTCCATAACCAGCGGCGGAAAGAAGAAGTGCATATTGCAAACCTTATCCGGGCGCGTCGTCACATCTGCAATCAGCGAGCTGACAATAGTAGAAGAATTCGTAGCAAGAATCGTATGGGAGGGTACGATCGAGTCCAGCTGTCCGAACACTTCCCGCTTCACTTCCAGCTTTTCAACGACGGCTTCTATGACGATATCCGCCTGGCCGGCCGCTTCTCTTAAGTCCGTCGTGTAATGAAGACGTCCGAATGCTTCCCGGGAGTCTTCCGGTGAAATTTTCCCTTTATCGATCCACTTATCCATAATTCCTTTTAACTTCTCTTCGGCTTTATGAAGCGATGATTCCTCTTTATCATGAAGGTTCGTTTCATACCCTGCCAGAGCTCCAAGCATGGCGATCTGATGTCCCATACTCCCTGCTCCTACGACCGTCAATCGTTCCATCTCTATCATCCTCCTTCATTAATTAACAGGATGCGTGCATCCCGCCATCTACGACAAGCACGTCACCGGTGACGTAATCAGATGCTTTGGATGCGAGGAACAGTGCCGCCCCTTTAAGGTCGGATTCTGAACCGAAGCGCCCGAGTGGGGTCCGGTCTAAAATGAACTCCCCTCCCTGATCCAATACTCCCTTGGACATCTTAGTCGGGAAGAACCCCGGGGCCAGTGCATTCACCTGAATATTGGACGAACCCCATTTAACAGCCAAATCCTTTGTGAAAGTGATGACGGCACCTTTACTTGCGTTGTACCCTACCGTTTCCATGAAGCGCGGGTCCGCACCGCCGAGTCCGGCCACGGAGGCAATATTGATGATCTTCCCGTACCCTTGCTCCATCATTACTTCCCCGGCCTTTTGTGACATTAGAAACGTCCCTGTGACATTGACGTTCATCACTTTCTGAAAAGCTTCCACCGGCATTTCCAGTGTAGGCGCCCCCCACGTTGCTCCACTGTTGTTAACGAGTATATCAATCGTTCCAAATTGCTCTTTTACTGCAGCAATGACTTCCTCCACCTGGGAAGGGTCCGTGACATCACAAGCCATTCCCAGCGTCTTTACACCAGTTTTTTCTTTCAAAGAAGAAGCAACCGTCTCGCAGGCGTCCTGCTTTCTCGAACATACGACGATGTTCGCTCCTGCTTCCGCCAGGCCTGCAGCAATCTGCTCCCCAAGCCCGCGCCCGCCTCCTGTAACGATGGCGGTCTTCCCGCTTAAATCAAATAATTCCATAACGTGCATCGTTCAACCTCCTTTTAAACCGCTTACATTTCTGAATAACATACTAACTGTTCAGTATGTAACCATTTTATACCTATTTTTTAGAAAATTCAATAAAAATGAGTGGACATTCATTACTATCCAATTGAACTGCTATAAACCCAAAAAAAAGACACCTGCCCCATGCAGGTGTCCACACGCAGGGAAATACAATGGCGTGGTGAACCATTCTTCTACCTGCAGAAGCAAGTAGATAAAATAATATATGTTGTTCGAGCGATGCTAGAGACGGCTTCCACCTATTCTATCCGACATGAAAGATTTTTTCATAGAAATAGACGTTTGTACAAGCGCAATCTAGTAATTTCCATAGACTGTTAAGGAATAACTTATAAAGGAGAGAAATTGAATGAGCTCTTGTCATTCTAGTGGTAAAGATAGCGGATGTGTACGTGATGTCATCAAGAAAATCATCGCTGCACAGGAGGAGGTTGCCGGCAGGGATCGCTGCTGCGATGTAAGCTGTGAGCGTTCCATCAGAGACCTGTTGTCTCCGGAATCAAACGGTAATGGACCTACGACTGTTCCGTTTATTCTTTACTGTAAAGATTGTAAACCGTTCATCGGAAGCAGCGTTGTCAGACGCCGCCTTCCTGGAGGGGGCGGAACGTACCTTGACTGCGTTCAAAGCCCGATCTTCAAAGCGAAGAAATTCGTTGATGGTAAGAAGAACTGTGTGAAGCTTGAATTGCTGCTTCCTGCAGATGCTAGTGGTAACCCATTAGATCTCGGTGGAGATACAGTTTGTGACTACTTCCCTACGACCAGTGTCCGTAACCTATTGGCTACAGGGGTGTGCATTACTGTAGATTTGGATTGTGTCTGCAGCATCACCTGCCTGGAAGCTACTACTCCACTTTTCGAAGATTAATTATTTGTTTAAGCAAGACGCGTGCGTGGGCATTCCACACACGCGTCTTAGCCTTTAACAACAGGATGAGTACTCCACCACTTCTTCTGCTTGCGGATACTGACGATCTGACCGATATGATAGGCGTTGTGGATAAATAAATGTGTTAGTGTCCCACCCCACTTCGTCAATTTCTCTTCACTGCACGCGGTTATTTCTTTTCGAAACTTCAACATGACTTTGCGGAAGTCGGCGATACACTCACTCCAGTCCATGGCATCACGGGCTTGAAATGTATTATAGTTTCTGGGCAGTTCCTGCACTTCTTCACCGAGAAACTTGCAGAGGTACCTTTCATTATAAAAGTAAAGATGATGGACAAGCTCAAAGATGGAATGACCGTCCTCTCCTTTGCGATGCACCTCTGCTTCCGTCAAATCTTTGACCGCTATCTCAAAACAAACGAACCAGTGATTCCTGTCATACACCGCCTCCAACTGTTCCAACAAAATACTTCTGATTGTCATGGTGTCACCTCCTAATCTCTTCTATTCCCCCATCCTGTCTGGCATATTCCGCTCCATAGTTATTACAGACGATTATTGTTGGAAATTTAGTAAAACCTCTATATAATGAATGTTATATAATTATAGTTTTCCCGACGGTAGAAACAAAAGAGAGGAGAAGGAAGATGCAGGTCAACCAGGCGTTTCGTGATTTTTTGTTATCCAAATCCTCTATACTTACGGAAGAATGGTACGAGTCTCTTGATAAATCAGGAACCGGCGTCTACGGCTCGACAGATATCGATACGATTACCAATCTGAAAGCACAGAACAACGAATTCCACACATACCTGTCTCAGCTGTTTATGATGGATATGGAAAGCTTTTATCTCCACATCCATGAATGGATTGTAAAAATAGGCAGCGACCCTCACCATTTAGAAACACCTACCCATGAGATCATGCGTGAATTCATGCGGGTCCGGCTGCAGTACCTTGATTTCCTGCAAGAGTTCAAAGCGAGAGATGGTATTCAAATTACGAGAGATCGTGAGGCGCTTTGGACACGTAAGTTGATAGAAGCGTTCGATCAGATTATGTACAAAGTTGCAGAAGAAAAGTCCAATCAGTTGAACACACAGATTCAGAAGCAGAAACACACGATTAATGAATTAAGTTCTCCTTTGATTCAATTATCCAATGGTAGGGCCTTACTGCCTCTTGTAGGCAACATCGATACAGCGAGAGCTAGCGCCATTTTGGATAATACTTTACAGAAATGCACCAGTCAGAGTGTCGCTGATTTATACATAGACCTCTCCGGTGTGTATCTAGTAGACACGATGGTTGCCCACCAGATTTTCCAATTGATTGATGGGCTGCGTCTGATTGGTGTGAGAACGACGGTCGTCGGCATCCGCCCTGAGATTGCTCAGACAGCGGTCCAGCTCGGAGTAGATTTCAGCAACGTCACTACGACGGCCACTCTCGCACAGGCGATGGTCGGTGAATCGTTTTAATTTCATAGAAAAAGGAAGCCGTAGAGTAGACGGCTTCCTTTTTTTCATTCTGTTCTTATCTGATTTGGCCGGTTCCCTTCATAAGAAACTTCACTGTCGTCAATGCAGGCAATCCCATTGGACCACGCGCATGCAATTTTTGTGTGGAGATACCGATTTCCGCACCAAAACCTAACGCTCCTCCGTCCGTAAAACGGGTGGAAGCATTATGATAAAGTGCTGCCGCGTCCACCAATGCGAAGAAGGTATCGACGGACTCCTGATCTTCGGAAATGATTGCTTCCGAATGCTTCGTACCATATGCTTCAATATGAGCGATTGCTTCCGTGAGATCATCGACAGCTTTTACTGCAATATCTGTGCTCAAATATTCGTTTGCCCAGTCTTCTTCCCCTGCAGGAATCGTTCCTGGAATCGTTTTTTGAATATATTCGTCACCATGAACGGTAATGCCGTTCTGTTCGAAAGCAGCGATCAATGCTTCGGCATGCTGTTCCAACCACTCTTTGTGAACGACCAGCGTTTCCGCGGCATTACAAACAGCCGGACGATCTGTTTTTGCATTGACGAGAATTTGGATCGCTTTTTCTACATCGGCCGTCTGATCAATATAAACGTGACAGTTACCTACCCCTGTTTCAAGAACAGGGACCGTTGCATTCTCAACCACAGCTTGGATAAGCTTGCCGCCTCCGCGCGGAATCAGCACATCAATGTGCTCTTTCATCGTAAACAGCTCGTTGGTCGCCGCTCGATCAGTGGAAGCAATGAACTGGACAGCTTCCTTTGGTATTTTCGTTTCTGCTAAGCCTTTGTGCATGACTTGAACGATCGCTTCATTGGAATGGATGGCAGAAGAACCACCCTTCAGTACGATAGCGTTACCTGATTTAAGCGCAAGACCGGTAGCATCTACTGTTACATTAGGCCGAGCTTCATAAATCATACCGATAACGCCCAATGGAACGGTTACCTTTTCCACTTTCACCCCGTTCTCAAGCGTCCAGTCGGATAGGACGCGGCGTGTAGGATCTTCCAGTTTAGCCACATCTCTAAGTCCCTGTGCAAAATCCGCAATTCTTTCTTTAGACAATGCCAATCGGTCCATGAAGGCTTCTGTGAAACCTTGCTCCCGGCCGTTTTGCAAATCCTTCTCGTTAGCGGCAAGAATGGTTTCATAGTCGCGCTCCAGCACATCAGCAAGATGGTTTAATGCTTCATCCTTTTCTTTTTCTGATAAAACCATCAACTTCTTGGATGCTTTTTTGGCTTCGATTGCTTGCTGCTCTACATTCACATTCTTTTTCGTTTGAGTCATCAAAGACCTCCTTGTTTATTTTACACACCTACGGGCAGGGCAACTTCCAAGTGGCAGACAAAGTCTTTCCGTTCAATTGCTGCTTGTTCATAAGACTCCAGTTCCGGTTCTGTAAGACCGATCATTTCTTCCATTTC
>NZ_ANPF01000003.1:0-19697 GCF_000328325.1 Halobacillus sp. BAB-2008
TTGTATTTAGATAAGCGCGTGGAGGCGTTCGTTGACAGTTGCTTTGACTGCTTCAAGCAGTGCTTCGCTGTCGGCTTTCGCTCCGGATTTCACGCCGTAGTAGAATTTGATTTTCGGTTCGGTTCCGGACGGGCGGAGACAGAACCAGCAGTCGTCCTCCAGAATGAACTTCACGACGTTCGATGCCGGCAGGTCGATGTGTTCTTCGCTGCCGCTTTCGACGTCGCGGCGGATGGACGTGCTGTAGTCTTCGACAGCCACGACCTTCTTGCCGCCTGCTTCCGTGATATCCGCTTCGCGGAAGTCGTTCATGATCGTCTGGATCGTGTCCGCACCTGCTTTTCCTTCGAGCTTCATGGACTGGAGCCCTTCCAGGAAGAAGCCGTGCTTCTCGTACAGATCGTTCAACGCATCCAGAAGCGTCTTGCCCTGGTTCTTATAGTAAGCGCCGACTTCAGCGATCAAGACAGCCGACTGGACGGCATCTTTGTCGCGGGCGAAGTCTTTGACAAGGTAGCCGTAGCTCTCTTCATAACCGAAGAGGAAGGTGTGTTCCTTCGTCTGCTCGTACTCGCGGATCTTCTCACCGATGAATTTAAAGCCTGTCAGTGTATCAAGGGAGCTGATGCCGTAAGAATCGGCGATGACGCGGCCGAATTCGGAGGTCACGATCGTCTTGATCATGCGGCCGTTCTTCGGAATTTCTGCCGACTGGCCGAGGATGTAATCGAGCATGAGGGCGCCGGTCTGGTTCCCTGTCAGCACCTGGTATTCCCCGTTCTCATCTGGTACGGCGACGCCGAGACGGTCGGCATCCGGGTCTGTCGCAAGCAGGAGATCCGCACCAATCGCTTTGCCCTGTTCGATGGCGATTTCGAACGCCTGATGCTCTTCCGGGTTCGGAGAAGCGACGGTGGAGAATTCCGGATCCGGTTTGGCCTGTTCTTCCACGATATGGACGGATGTGAAACCACTCTGCGCCAATCCTTTTTCCACAAGGTGGCGGGCCGTTCCGTGCAGCGGTGTGAAGACGAGCGACAGATCCTTATCGATCTCTTTCTGGACGGTGACGGATTCCAACGCTTTCAAGTAGGCTTGATCGACCTCTTCATCGATCCAGCGCAGAAGGCCGTTCTCTTCCAATTCCTTCTGATCGGCTGCGTCGACTTCCAGTTCGTTCTCGACTTTGTTGACGAAATCGATCATGATCTCCGCCTGTTCCGGTGGCAGCTGGCCGCCGTCTTCGTTGTAGGCTTTGAAGCCGTTGTATTCCGGCGGGTTGTGGCTTGCCGTCACGACGACGCCTGCTGCTGCGCCGAGATGACGGACAGCGAACGACAATTCCGGTGTCGGTCGTAAGGAAGTGAATACGTAGGATGGAATGCCGTGTGCTCCGAGGACGCGTGCCGTTTCGACTGCGAACTCTTTGGACATGTAGCGGGAGTCGTATGCGATGGCGACGCCTTTCTTCGACATACCTTGATCGTTGACGTAAGCAGCAAGGCCTTCTGCCGCTTTACGGACGGTATAGATGTTCATGCGGTTCGTTCCCGGTCCGAGCTTTCCGCGCATGCCTCCCGTTCCGAATTCCAAGTCTTTGTAGAATGCATCCTCCAGGGACTGTTCATCTTCTGACAATTCTCCAAGCTTCGTTGAAAGCTCGGCATCCAGTCCTTTGAATTCTTTCCATCGTTCGTACTGCTCTTTCCACATACGCGACACTCCTCTGGTTTGTTATTTATTTGAGTTGGAAACGATCAAGGAAGCGTTTCCTTTTAAATCGAATGTCTTGACGGTCGCCGGGATGATCAGGTGGTCGCCTTTCTTGAATGGATACGAGCGGCCCTCCACGATCACTTCCCCTGTCCCGTCGATGACACTCAATAGTACATAAGGTTCCGGGGTGAGTCCTTTACATTCGCCTTCCAGGTCCCAGCGATAGACGGAGAAATACTTCTCTTCGACGAGTCTCTCTTTCCGCAGATCCTCCTGGTAGAACTGCGTGCGCTCGATTTCAGGGTCGACATGCGGAACCGTCGTCACTTCGATCGACTTATCGAGGTGCAGCTCGCGCTTGTTGCCGTCCTGCCCGACACGATCATAGTCGTAGACGCGGTACGTGATGTCCGAGCTCTGCTGGGTTTCCAAGATCTGAATCCCCGCTCCGATCGCGTGGATCGTCCCGCTCGGTACGTAAAAGAAGTCTCCGGGCTTCACTTCAATGGTTCGTAATAAGTCCCCCCATTCTCCATTCGCCACCATTGCTTCAAATTCCTGTTTATTCGAGGCATGATGTCCGAAAATAATTTCCGAGCCTTCCTCACAGTCGAGCACATACCAGCACTCGGTCTTGCCGTAGTTCTCCCCTTCCACTTCACGTGCATATGTATCGTCCGGATGCACCTGGACGGAGAGGTCCTTCTTCGAATCCAGAATCTTCACGAGCAGCGGGAATTCTTCGCCTTCTTCTCCGGCGAACAGCTCACGATGGCTGTCCCACGCTTCCCGAAGCGTCTTTCCTTCCAGAGGTCCGTTCTTGATCGTATTCGGCCCGTTCTTATGCCCGGAAATACACCACGCTTCTCCGGTATAGTCGGACGGGATCTTATAATGGAAGATTTCTTCAAGCTTCGTTCCACCCCAGAGCCGTTCCTTGAACGCCGGCTCTAAATAAATCGGTTCGTTGTACATTCGCTGCACCTCTTTCCAGTTTTTTAACACTATTGTACCATAGCGGCCGATCCAGAAGGGCCGCCTTTCTGCTCAAGAAAAAATCCGGAGCATCGTCCGGCACTCTGTTCAGAATGCGGAAGATGTCCGGATTTTTTCCTTCTTATAAAAAGGGCTTATTTATCTTCCAGCATCTTATCATTGAATCCGAACGCCCACGTCAATCCGAAGGCGACACCGATGGCGATGATGTTCGTCAGCAAGTAGAAGATGAAGGAGCTGTCCAGGTACAGCAGGGATCCCGGGATTACCGTGATCGCCATACCGGAAGCCTTCAAGCCTGTGATGGAGGCGAAGAAACCACCGACGGCTCCACCGATGAGACCCATGATGAACGGCTTCATGTAGCGCAGGTTGACACCGAAGATCGCGGGCTCGGTGATACCGAGGAACGCGGACAAAGCGGATGGCAGCGCCAATGCTTTCATTTTCTTCTTCTTCGTCTTCAAGCCGACTGCAAGCGCCGCGCCACCCTGGGCAGCGATCGCTGCTGTGATCAGCGGGTTGAACGCGTTTGAACCAACGCGGTCAAGCAACTGTATCTCAAGCAGGTTGAAGATGTGGTGTACCCCGGTGATAACGATGACCTGGTGAAGTCCACCGATGATCAGTCCACTGATACCAAGCGGAAGTTCCAAGACCCACAGCGTCGCTTCAAAGATACCGTTTTCAACAATATGGAACACAGGTCCGATGATGAACATAGCAAGCGTGATCATGATCAAAAGCACTAAGAATGGTGTAAGAATAAGATCGAGTGCTTCCGGAATCCTTTTTCTCAAGGCTTTCTCCAGTTTCGCCCCGACGATACCGGTGATGAATGCCGGAAGGACGGACCCTTGATAGCCGGTTACCGGAATGAAGCCGAAGAACTCAAGCGGTTCTGCACTTCCGTCGGCAACAGCCCAAGCATTAGGCAGCGCCGGTGATACGAGCATGAGTCCGATGACGATCCCTAGTATCGGACTGCCTCCGAACACCCGGAAGGTCGACCAGGCGACAAGCGCCGGCAGGAACACGAAGGCCGTATCGGTAAGGACCTGGGTGAACAGGATGAAGTTCTCCGGAATGCTTTCAGGCGTGAGACCGAAGAACGCGAGAATCGCTTCTTGTGTCAGAAGTCCCCGCAGTCCCATGAACAGACCAGTGGCAACGAGGGCCGGAATGATCGGTACGAAGACGTCTCCGAACGTACGGATCGCACGCTGGAATGAGTTCCCCTGTTTCTTCGCTTCCTGCTTCACTTCTTCCTTCGTAGCTCCCTGTACCTCTTGTTTCATCACTTCTTCATAAATACGGTTGACGGTACCAGTACCGAAGATGACCTGCAGCTGACCAGAGTTATAGAAAGCACCTTTCACTTTATCGATTTCTTCAATGGAAGAAATGTCCGCTTTCTCCTTGTCATGAAGCATGATCCGCAGCCGTGTCGCACAGTGGGCGACAGAGGCGATGTTCTCCTGACCACCAGCTGCTTTGATGACGTCTCTTGCAATTTGAGCGTTATCTGCCATGGTAATTCTCCTTTCGGGTTTTAGTGTGCACGTGTAATCGATTACACATTTCATAAAAAAATTTAGATAGTGAATAATTGCTAATGAAATTGATGTTTATAACCAGGTGTAACTCGTGTGTGAACGATTACATGATTGCGTTTTCAATTAGGACTATACACTATCTCGGACTATTAGTCTATACGTTAACTCCATTTTTTTATTTAAATTTTCTTTTTTTAATTTCTGGAGCAATACGCTCGCCGCTTTCCTCCCAGCTTCTTTGTTGAAATAGTCGACGGTAGTAAGGGACGGGGTCACGTGCTTCGACATCATCGATGCCCCGATGCCGGCAACAGCCATGTCTTCCGGGATCGAATAGCCCTGCTCCTTCAAATACTCCATCGCACCGATCGCCATCCGATCCGTCACCGCGAACACAGCCGTAGGCTTCGTTCCTTTACTGGCACGGAGGATCCGCTTCATCGCTTCATACCCGGATTCCACACTGAAATCGCCCTCTGTCACCCAATCTTCTTTAATGGTCAGGCCGTTTTCTTTCATTCTATCTCTATACGCCTGTTTTCTCACACGGCCGACAGCAGGATCGTCTTCTCCCACGCCGATAAACGCAATCTGTTCATGCCCCTTCTGGATCAGCATGTTCGTCACATCCCCTGCAGCATGGTAGTCGTCATAGACGATCGACGTCACACCGGGAAGCTCCTGGCCGATAGCAAGGAAGGGGACATCCGTATCCTGAATCGCCTGGATCAACGCGTCATTGACGTTCGTCGCAAGCAGGATGATGCCGTCAACATTACGACTTTTCAAAAGGCGGATGTATTCGATTTCCTTCTTTTCATCAAGCTCTGTATTCGTAAGCAGGATTTGGAATCCTTCTTTAGATAAAATTTCATTGATCCCGTTTACGACACGGGTCGATGTTTCTGTACTTAACCGCGGCAGAATGACACCGATGACACCAGAGCGCTTCGTCCGCAGCGACTTGGCAGACTGACTCGGTATGTAACCGGTTTCTTCGACGATCTTCATAATCCGCTCCCTCGCCTCTTCACTGACATATCCGCTGTCGTTCAATGCGCGTGATACCGTCGTCCGGGAAACGTTCGCCATTTGTGCTATATCATTGATTGTAGTCATTGCTTTCATCCTCCATGGAATCCTTTTCATTTATCATCGTAGAGAAATATGAAGCCGTTGTCCAGAGATAGACAATTTTTAGGGGGAAAGTCGGACAGCGAAGACATGGAAAGTCCCCGGAAAGGAGCTTCCCGGGGACGGATTGACCGAAGAGATTAAGAGTGGCTGTCTAATGATTGGCAGAAATGGTCTTTGAGGATGTGGTACACGGTCGTTTCGTGGAGTACCTGCGGTTCTGTGCCGGCCTGTTCCTTTTCCATGCGCATAACTACGCCGACGCCCTCTTCAATATACTCTTCTTCCCATCCGTCAATCCCAAGCTCCTTGATGACAGAACGGATGACCCGCTCGTATTTCTGCAGCGGACCCGGCAATTGCAAACTAAACCATGACATAACGTATCCCCCTTAATTATCTAGTTCTTTTTTCTTACGCTTCCTTTCCTTTATAATCTACCTTTTGTTTCCAGTCAAGACCTTTCGATATCCTTATATCCCGGGTTTGGCGGGCATGTCGCGGTCGAAGTGTTGATATTGTCAGAATTTTGTAATCAAATTCCCGTTATAGGCCTCTTTTTCTTTTCATTCTTTTTTTTCTTTTATATAGGAAAAAGACGGAGAAAAACTTGGGAACGGTCGAAGCAGTCGCATCTGTTCCCGAAGACGGGTGTAAACCGGCTCGAACCCTGCGGAATCGTCGGATAATTCACTCTTGTACTTACTATGCCTTTCCGTTACAATGTCCTTTATATAAAGAAACATGTATATTTCAGATGGACAGGGGAGTGTGAACGATGAAGAAAACCATTACCGTAGGATTATTGGGATTAGGCACGGTCGGGAGCGGTGTCATAGAGATCCTGCGCGATCATAAAGAACGTATCGAACATAAGACAGGGTGCGATGTCACCATCAAGTCGGTACTCGTCCACGATTTGGATAAACCGCGCGAGCTGCCTTCCGAAACGAAGCTCACGGATCGCTATGAAGACATTACGAGAGATCCGGATATTGATGTCGTCATAGAGGTGATGGGTGGTATCGATCACACATTAGCTGTACTGCTGGAAGCGATCGAGCACGGCAAGCATATCGTGACAGCGAACAAAGACCTTGTCGCCCAGCACGGTGCGGAGCTGTTCGCTGCCTGCCAGCGTCATAACTGCGACCTTTATTATGAAGCGAGTGTTGCAGGCGGTATTCCGATCATCCGCAGCATCATGGATGGATTGTCCTCCGATCGGATCACGAAGATGATGGGGATCGTGAACGGAACGACGAACTTCATTATGACGAAAATGGCGAATGAAGGCGTCGACTTCGACAGCGTATTGAAGGAAGCGCAGGAGCTTGGGTTCGCAGAAGCAGATCCGACAGCGGATGTCGATGGACTGGATGCTGCAAGGAAAATGACGATCCTTTCCATCTTGGGCTTCTCGATGCCGTTCCATTTGGAAGATGTGCATGTCAAAGGAATCCGCGGCATTTCTATTGATGATATCAACTTCGCCCAGGAAATGGGCTACCGCATCAAGCTGATCGGTATTGCGGAGAGCGATCATAACGGTGTATCCGTAAGCGTCGAGCCGACCCTTCTGCCGGCTCAGCATCCGCTCGCATCGGTAAATGATGAATTCAACGCCGTCTACGTCTACGGAGACGCAGTCGGAGAAACGATGTTCTACGGACCGGGCGCAGGCAAGCTGCCGACGGCTACGGCAGTCGTCGCCGATTTGATTTCCGTATTGAAGAACATCCGTCTCGGTACGACCGGCACCTCTTACGTGCAGCCGCAGTTCGCAAAGCAGGTGAAAACGAAGAAGGAACAGCTTGCGAAGAAATACATCCGTCTTCATGTCGATGACAAAGCAGGCATGTTGAGAGATTTGACGAACATTTTCGCAGAATACGATATTTCTTTCGATCAGTTCACCCAGCGTGCAGCGGCCGAGGAAGGCCAACGGGAATTGATGATGGTCACTCATCAGGTAAGCGAAGAAGACTTTGAGAAAGCACTACGCGATTTGCAGGACCTGGATTCGGTGCAGGGCATCGACAGCGTCTACCGCGTAGAAGGGGGCGAATGATATGTGGAAAGGACTAATTGAACAATACGGAGAGTTTCTTCCCGTTACAGATAAGACACCGGCATTGACGTTGTATGAAGGAAACACACCGCTGATTCCGATTCCAACGATTTCTCAGGATCTCGGCATCGAAGGCTATGTGAAATTCGAAGGGTTGAACCCGACCGGATCGTTCAAGGACCGCGGCATGGTGATGGCGATGGCAAAAGCGATCGAAGAAGGCTCCGAGGCGGTCATCTGTGCCTCGACCGGTAACACATCCGCAGCTGCTGCTGCCTTTGCGGCACGCGCCGGCCTCCGCTGCATCGTCGTTATCCCGGACGGGAAAATCGCCGAAGGTAAACTGGCCCAGGCCGTTATGTACGGAGCAGAGATTTTTGCTATCAAAGGAAACTTCGACGACGCCCTTCGCATGGTACGTAAAATCGCCGAAACAGAACCGGTGACGCTTGTAAACTCGGTCAACCCATACCGGATCGAAGGCCAGAAGACAGCCGCTTTCGAAATCTGTGACGTCCTCGGCGGTGCTCCGGATATTCTGAGCATCCCTGTCGGCAACGCCGGTAACATTACGGCCTACTGGAAAGGTTTCAAGGAATATAACGAAACGAAACAGACCGGCCTTCCTAAAATGATGGGCTTTGAAGCGAGCGGTTCTGCCGCCATCGTCCGCAACCAGGTCATCGACAATCCGGAGACGCTTGCGACAGCCATCCGGATCGGAAACCCGGCAAGTTGGGACAAAGCGATTGAGGCGCGTGATGAATCGAACGGCCTGATCGATGAAGTGACAGATGAAGAAATCATCGAAGCGTATCAGCTGCTGGCCGAGAAGGAAGGCGTCTTCGCGGAGCCTGCCTCCTGTGCTTCCATCGCCGGCATGATCAAGAAAGTAAAAGACGGCACGATTCCGCAAGGCTCGAAAATCGTCCACGTCCTGACAGGAAACGGACTCAAGGACCCGACGACAGCGATCCAGCACAGCCCGGTCAAACCGACCCTTATTGAAAACGATTATGAAGTCTTCGCATCGGCGGTCACAGGAGTCCAATCATGACCCGCTTCCAGATCCAGGTTCCCGCGACATCCGCGAACCTCGGGCCTGGATTCGACTCTGTCGGCATCGCCTTAACGAAGTTCGTCACGCTCGACTGCCGTCCGGCCGATGAATGGCACTTTGCTGTTCCCGAAGAAGACCAGCCTTATATCCCGGCCGGCAAAACGAATCTCGTCTATCAAACGGCGCTCCATACAGCCAAGGTCCATGGACACGATTCCCTGCCTCCGACGCATGTGACGATGACGAACGACGTTCCGATCGCCCGCGGGCTCGGAAGTTCCTCGACAGCGGTCGTCGGCGGCATCGAACTTGCCAACCAGCTGCTCGATCTTCGTTTGAGCGATTATGATAAATTCAAGATCGCCTGTGAGATTGAAGGGCATCCCGACAATGTCGGCCCGGCGATCTACGGCGGTATCATGGTATCCAATTACGATAACGGCGCTCTTGATTACGTCCACTTCACCGATGGACTGGACGATTTGACGTGGCTCGCCGTCATTCCGAACTACCATTTGAAGACAGAGAAAGCCCGCGGTCTTCTGCCTGTCGAGCTTCCTTACAAAGAAGCCGTCAATAACAGCGGCAGTGCCAACGTACTCGTCGCAGCGCTTGCGACGAAGAACTGGGAGCTTGCCGGCCGGATGATGAAGAGCGACCGCTGGCACCAGCCTTACCGCCAGGCTCTCATTCCGGGCTTCACTGACGTTGAGAAAGCGACCACAGACGCAGGAGCTCTCGGCTTCTATATCAGCGGCGCAGGCCCGACGATGCTCGCTCTCTTCGACGAGTGGGACGAAGCGAAAGCGGCACGCCTGAAGCAAGAGCTTGCAGACTTCCAGGTCGAGCCGCTCCAAGCTCACCTGACAGGCGTCACCGTCCACAAACAGACCGAAGCGAAGCACTGTTAAATGGTTTAGCTGTTTAGCTGTTTAGCTGTTTAGCCGCTGATGATTTCCGGGCAGGGCTGCGCTTTCCGCGGGCGGCCGGCGAGCCTCCTCTGAGCTCCGCTCTTCCGGGGTCTCCCCTGTCTCGCTTTTCCCGCAGGAGTCTTCGCCCTGCCCTCCAATCATCAGCTGGTTAAACTTAAAGCTAATAAAAAACCGAACGCGATCCCTTTATTCAAAGGTGGACGCCGTTCGGTTTTTTTTATCCTTTATTGTAGGTGGGTTAATCAAGGCGGAAAGCGCAGCCCCCCGGCGGCTGAAAAAAACCCTAAGCCCGCTTCCCAAACCGCCAAATGACCAAAATAAGCAGCGCACCAATCAAACCTCCGAAGCTGTCCAGCACCACATCCCCGATGTAAGGCGTCCGGTCCGGCGTCAACGACTGATGAAACTCATCAAACGAAGCGTACAGCACCGTAATCACAAACGCTGCTCCAAGCTTCGGCAAAAGCCGCAGACTCGTCAGCTTATGTAATGCGAGAAACGACGTCACCATCAACAGAAGAAACACCGTCACATGTGCCGCTTTTCGGATCAAGAATTCCACAAGCCCAGCCGGCCCGTGACTTTCCAAGTTCACCGGCTTGCCGTGGTACATGAAATCAATCGGCTCAAGAACAGGCTTCATCGCGTCTAGAGGAAGGTAGGACATCAACGATGGACGCAGGTCCTGATCTCCATACGGCGTCGCCGAACTGTAAAAAATAACCCCCATGACGAGGAGCGCGGGTATGACCCAGAACTTATTATTTTTTGACAACTTATTCACACTTTCTATCACTCTATTTATTTGATATATCAACATTTTACAATAAAACCCCATTTAAGCAATAGAATGAAATTTGTATCAAAAGATTTATATATAGTACTATTAATGACGATAGAATTTGTATACAATGGTAACTAGAGAAAGAAAAGGGGGATTCAACATGGCAAAGAAGAGTAAACAATACGATTACGACCTTGCAGAAGTGAAGCGTTTGATCGGGGAGACAGATAAAAACTACCGGGAAATCGCTCAGGAGACAGGCTGTCCTTATGCGAGCGTCGTTTACCATGGTCGTAAAATCCGCGGACGCGTCAACCGTATCCGTCAAGAGGAAATGAATGCGGAGCTGAATCAGGCACCTGTATTCACGATCAAGGAAGAACCGAAAGAGAATACGAACCTGTTGTCTGGCGGGACAGCACTAAGCATCTCAAGAAATGATATCCACATCCAGGACGCAGAGCAAGAGGCAGCGAAGATGATCAAAGCGGCACGTGCACTCGGCCTTACTAAAATTAACATCACGATTGATCGATAAACGCGCACGAAAGTCCTGGGGACGCGTTCTTCAGGGCTTTTATGCCTCAAGCTTCAGCCCCTTCAGCTTCCTTCTTGCATGTCTTCCCCAATTCTTCACCGCATCGATCGTCACCCCTTCCAGACAGGCGATCTGCTTAAGCGAACGATCGTGAATGAAATGATGATAGACCCATTTCCACTGATTGTCCGTCAGCGGATTCCGCACTTGAATCCAGAAGTACTCATCTTCTATTACATCTTCCCACAGAGACGCGTCCGTGCTGCTTAAACTGCGCCGGCACAGCGTCTCTTTTTCCTGTGTCCGGGAATCTTTGCGGATGAGATCGATCAGCGCGTTCCTGATCTTCCAGCTGAGATACGTCTCCCACTTACCCGCCGCCGGATCATACGTCCGGGAGGCGTTCCACACCGCCACCATCCCTTCTGCAAAAAAATCCCCGTTCCTATCCATGATGTGAAGCCTTCGGATGTGATAATGAATCAGCTTCTTACTATCCGCAACCAACTGACTGAATTGCTCATCGATCACAGTGCCACCCCTTCCATTTTTTAACGTTCATACTATAATCGTTAAAAATGGATTTTTGGTGTCATGTACCTATCAATTTCTTGATTTTCAACTGAAAAAAGCTGTTAAACTTCCATTTTCGCTTTCCTTTTCCTATGAAATGGAAGATAATGATAGGTAGAAAGGAGTGTAAAATGAGCCACATCCCCTCGTTTTTCTGCTGTCAAAACCTCGTCTACCAAATCCTTCACCGCTACAAGATTCCCGAGCCTTATGAAGACTACTGCCAGGAGGCCTATTTCATCTACAAACACTGTGAAGAAACCTACGATTCTTCCCGAGGCAAGTTCTCCACCTACTATTTCCACCATCTCTCCTGGAAGCTCCTCAGCCATCTCCAGTCCAAGCGCCGGCTGCAGCTGATTTCCACAACCCAGCATCCCCCTTTCCCTCATCCGAAAAACGACCTCCATGACCGGATGTTCCTGCTTGATCTCTCCCTTCACGCTGACCTCACCGCACTGGAACAAAGCACCTGCCTGCTTGCGATGGCAGGCTACCGGACCTATGAAATTGCGGGAAAGATCGGCAAAAGCGAATCGACCGTCCTCCGCCTCCGCAAAAGTTTGCGCGAGAAACTATCCTCTGCTTCTATCCTCGTTTATACTTGTAATAGAAAGGGAAAATAAATCCACTAAATCCAACGGAAAACGGAGGAATCAGCATTGGAAGCTTCCACTCGATCTCTATCTCCTCTCACCAAGATTTGGCTGGACGATACACCGACTACGTTCACTCACGCTTTCCTGGAGCGGCTCGCGTATGAATGGATGGTCGAAATCGTCAATCCCTACCCCATCCCCATCATGGAAACGAAGGAGTACGTCACCCACATATCCGTCGAGCAGGCAGACGGACTGCTTTATTCTGAATTACCGATCGAATCCTACAACATCGAAGTCGGCAATGAATTCACGGTCTACCGTTTCTACATGTATGCACCGGACTGAGTCCGGAAGATGTTATAATGGCAGGGACGAATGATGGAAAGGAAGAGTTTATGTTTCATCTAGGCTTTGCAGCGTTTTTTCTAATCTTCATCATCCTTGGATGGTTCACCGATATGATTGAGCTGTCGTCGTTCAGCATGATCGTTGCGATCGCGCTGTTTTTCACGAATATTTATATGTTCTTGAAGTCGAGGAAAGAAGACAAGGAAAAGACGCCGTCTTAAATACGAAAAGCCCCCGTCCGAATGGAACGGGGGCTTTTTTCCGTTTGTGTAAAAACTTCGTTTAAATATAATAACCAAATCGAACTCAAGACAATGGGCTTTTCTGAAAAAGTTATACAGCTTTAAAACACCATCTCCACTTGTGTAAACCTCGGCATGAAAGACTCCTGCGGGAGGTGTGGCACAGGTGAGACCCCGGAAGAGCAACGCGATGATGAGGCTCAGCGGCCGCCCCGCGGAAAGCGCCACCTTTTCCGCAGCCCGCTCTCGCCACGTTATTTTATCAAAATACCCTTTACGTCAGTATATTGAGAACGATCGGGATAGTGACGACGCTTAGGAGCGTGGTCATGAGCGTGATGCTTGAGACAAGTTCAGGCTTCGAATCGAACTGGACGGCATACATCGTCGTCGTAGCCGCAGAAGGCATGGCTGCCGATACGATCAACACGTTCGCCATCAGATCCCCCATCGGCAGGATCACCGTCAGCGCCCAGGCGATAAGCGGGGAGACAAGCAGCCGGACCGAAACCGCATAGGAGACTTTGTCCCAGGCCAGGTTCTTCACGGTGATGTTGGCAAGCTGCATCCCGAGCAGGATCATGACGGTCGGAATCTGGGCGTTCCCGACGAGCTCGATACTCGACATGATATTATCGGAAATCGAAAGCGGCGTATATTTGAACACGAGTGCGAGCCAGATCGCATGCGTCGGCGGCATTTTGGCCACCTGCTTCAAAGCCATGGTGATGCCGGCTGTTCCCTTTGCTGCGTAATAGACGCCGAAGAAATTCATGACGATCTGCTGAAGCACCATGAACGAGATAGAATAAACGAAGCCCTGCTCTCCGAAGGCGAACAGGACAATCGGCGCCCCGTAATTCCCGGCGTTCATAAAAGCCGTGGATAAAATCAGCCCGCTTTCCGTCGGTGTATCGTAGCGGAGCACCTTTGCCCCGATTTTGTTGACAGCGAGGATGGCGATCAACAGAAACACCGAGAAAAGGACCATCAGGAAGTAATCGCGGTCAAATGTCGCTTCGTAGAACGTCTTGAAGACGAGACACGGAAGCATGATATAGAGAGCGACCGTCGAAATCGACTTGATTTCGAGGCGCAGTACTTTTTGTAGGACGAACCCGGTACAGAAGATCAGTACGACAGGAAGTACTACCTGAAAGAAAATTGCCATTATATAACCACCCTGTCTGTTAAATACTAGAACTCTACTAGTTTATCAGAAATATCGGCCCTTGTTAGCTTTGGAATGAGGAAAATTTCTTGCTCCCTATGAATTGGAAATGTTATCGTTTACAATAGATGATAGAGTTATTGAAATCGTTCTCATATAGAAAGGAAGTCAGAAATGAATTACGTCATAGGCTTAGATTTAGGTACGACAAGCAGCAAATCCGTCGTGTTCGAGGAAAATGGACACGTCGTCGCAGAGCATGAAGTTGCATACCCGCTCCATCACCCGCAGGTCGGCTATGCCGAACAGGACCCGCTTGTGATCGAAAAGGCAGCGCTGGAATCGATCCGTCTCAGCGTCGCCGGACTCGACGCCGATAAGATCGTCGGTGTCGGTCTCTCCTCGGCTATGCATTCCCTGATCTGTACCGATGAAAGCGGAGCTCCCTTGTCGCCTTCCATCATCTGGGCGGACGCCCGCAGCTCGGAACAGGCGTCACACCTGAAGGAAGAACATCCCGACGTCTATTTGCGGACAGGCACGCCGCTTCACCCGATGTCTCCGCTCTCCAAGCTCGTTTGGATGAAGGAGAACGGGTATGAACCGTGTGGACAGGCCGCTTATTATATTTCTGTGAAGGAATTCCTGCTCTACCGCTGGTTCGGCGAGAAAGTCGTCGATTACTCGGTCGCCGCTGCGACAGGCCTTTATAACATCCACAGCAACGAATGGGATGAGGAGACACTTGCAATCGCCGGCATCAGCGAAGAACAGCTTTTCTCCCCCGTGCCGCCGACCTACACGATGGAAGGCATGGATGCAGCCATCGCAGAGAAAGCAGGCTTGAAGTCCTCCACCCCATTCGTCATCGGCGGAAGCGACGGTCCGCTTGCCAATCTCGGTATCGGCGCCATCCAGCCGGGAGAAACAGCCATCACAATCGGTACAAGCGGTGCGATCCGCCAGTTCTCGAAGGAGCCGCTTCTTGACGAAAAACAGGAGATCTTCTCCTACCGTTTCTCTGATGACCTTTGGATTACAGGCGGTCCTTCCAACAACGGCGGCCTCGTTCTTCAATGGGTCCAGCGCCTGTTCGAAAACAAAGGTGAAGAAATGTCGATCGAAGAGCTGACGGAGCTTGCCGGATCGGTCGCCCCGGGTGCAGACAACCTGCTGTTCCTGCCGTACTTGAATGGGGAACGCGCTCCCTTTTGGCAGGCGGAAGCGAAAGGATCCTTCATCGGTCTGACGCCGAACCACCGCAAGGAGCACATGACCCGTGCCGCTATGGAAGGTGTACTCTTCTCGGTGCTGCATATCGCAAGCGCCCTCGAGCGCCTTGGAAACAGTCATGACCGCATCTTTGCAAGCGGAGGATTCGCCCGCTCGCCGTTATGGGTGCAGATGGTCGCCGATATGTTCAACAAACGAATCGACATTCCCGTCAGTCACCAGAGCTCTGCTTGGGGTGCTGCCTGGGTCGCTCTCTATGCCCTGGGGCTTACGGACAGCTTGGAGGCGATCAAGGATTCCATTCCGATGCAGGAGCACTATACGCCCGATCCCGAACGTCATGAGACATACAAGAAACTCTTCGACGTCTACCAATCGGTCTCCGGCAAGCTGCAGGACGACTTCTTCCGTCTTCACCAGCTGTCATAAATGATAAATCCCCGCTCAGGATTCCCGAGCGGGGATTTATCATTTTAAGCCTTCATCCGAGATACGAGGCTAATAACCTCCAAACGCCCTTTTATCCGTTCACTCTCTGTTTCCTGGCTGCTTCCTGATGGTCCTGTTTATGGACGTTATACATCCACGCCTTATCTTCGTCCATCATCCGCTTCGCTGCATAAACGAGCAGGAACTGGACAAGAATGATCGGCAGCCCCATCAACCCCGACACGACGTTCAGCGGAGCGAGGCCGCCGACACGCATCAGGATGAGAGCGAAGACGGTGATAATAGCTGCGATAAGGATACGCAGGACCCGCGGCGGTTCGAACCGGCTCATATCACGGGTACTTGTATAAGCAGCAACCGTGTACGTCGTCGAATCGAGCGTTGTCGTCAGGAAAATAAGGGCGACGATCATAAAGATAACGATTGCGATATTTCCAAACGGCAGCGTTGCCAAAATATCCGGAATGGCAGCCATCCGGTCCTTTTCTTCAACAAGCTCAAGCACAGACAGATCACCGGATAAATAGCGGTGCACGCCTAAGCCGCCGAGAACCCCCGTAGCGACCCATGAAAGGGCTGTCGGTGCCAAAAGGTAGGTAAGGATCATTTCCTTGATCGTCCTCCCCCTCGAAATCTTCGCTGCAAACACGCTGTGCAGCATAGCCCATGTCGCACTGTAGGCGAACCAGAAGACCGTGTTGCTCTGGATATGGGAGGCACCGCCCTGATGGGCCGAGTCAGTATTCAGAGACAGGTTCAAATAGTTGGAAACGAGGAAAGAGACACTGTCCGAGAAATAATTCAGGATGAACACTCCAGGCCCGGCAACCAGAACGAAGACCGCAAAGATTCCGGCAAGGTACATGTTCCACGTACTGAGTCGTTTGATCCCTTTTTCAACACCTAAATATGCACTTAAGGAAAACAAAAAGACCCAGATGATCGTAACGATCAGCGTCAGCGTAAAGGTGACGGGAATGTTCAATAAATGAGATAAATTCTGTGTTATGATCGGTGCTCCCAACCCGAGTGTCACCGCGGCGCCGGCAAGGATGCTGACCAGAAACAGCATATCGAGGAGCTTACCGCCGATGCCTTCTGTGAAGCGGTCTCCAAACAGGGAGCGGCACGCTTCTGATATCCGCAGGAGCGGCCGTTTTTTTACATGCAGGATATACCCCATCGCCGGGGCAATCATGACGAAGATCGCAAACACTTGGAAGCCCCAGAGGAACATGCTGTAGGCGTTTCCCCACAACAGGGATTCCGGTGAACCGGCCTCCACTCCTGCCGGCGGATCGTTCGCAACCGACGTCCACTGCAGCATTCCCGTCCGCATGATCGTCGAGCCCACCCCCATGGCAATCAGGATGGCTGCATAAGAAAACAGCGATAATCGCGGCTTTTCCTGCGGGTCACCGAGGACGACCTTCCCATACTTGGAGAAGGAAAAATAAAGCGCCGCCCCCGTTATCAGGATTCCGTACCACAAGTACCCCCAGCCGAACATATTTACTATGTAATCAAAAACAGCGTTTAACCATTTCAGTGACTCTTCTTCAAAGAGGACGAATGGAACACTGACCGCCGCCATCATAAGAAGCGACGGCACAAAAATCTTATAATCCACCAATCTCTTGCTTTTCATCGAATCCTCCTAATCTTATTCCCCTTTTTTCTTAACGGGTCTACTCCCCTCTACCCGCTGATAAATATGCTATAACGGAATAATAAAAAGGTTTTTTACTATTTTTTTGCCGAAGGATCCTTATATGAATTTTTTTTACGAACAGCCCATGTTCAATCTGTAATGGAACATTCTTATTGTTTTTTAGTGTCCGAGTCCCTGCTTTTGTCAGAGAATTTGTTCCTTCTATAGATTTTTGATAGAGTGGAATTCCAAATAACTACAGGAGGTGAACTTCTTGAAAAAAATAATCTTTATGACCATTCTCTTGCCTTTTCTATTAGTTGGATGCAGTAACAGTGATGCCGGATCCACCGATTCACAAACTGTGGAAGAGAACACAGAGAAAAAAGAAACTAATGAAGAAGATAATGGAAATGACAATCAACAAAATAAAGTAGTTGAAAACAGTCAAGGTACATTTGAAATGGTTGAATTAAAAAGAGATTTAGGTACATATGAATCTGGTCCTCTATCCATTAAAATTAATGATGTGAGTTTAGTAAGTGGTACATACACAGATGAAACAGTAATCAAAAACATCGGAAGAGAAGATGTGGAATATGTCGCCATTGGGACAAAAGTATCTACTTCCAATGAAGATATTTCATTCACCCGTGAACATTTATCATTAGCCACAAATACAGGAGAGGAAATAAGCTCTCCAAATGCTTTTATGAGTGATGGTCTAAACAAAGGTGTACTCGGTGAAAATGAGTTAATTAGAGTCTTCACATTCTTCCTGGAAGAATCAGATGTTGATGATATTAATGAATTAACCCTCCATATCCAAGCTCCCCAAAATAGTGACGAAGAGCCCCTGGGAGAAGATATAGATGTGGATATTACTTTCTAAGTAGGTGAATGTCATGGAAGCCATCCTCTTTTATTCTGCCATTATCCTAATTCCTTCTTTTCTAATTTTTTTAGCTATAAAAAGAATTCGGAAGCAATTCAAGGACGTTTCGTCTTTTAAAGAGGAAACCCACAAGGATTACGCTAAAATAATGGAGCAAAATGAAAAAAGAATGGAATTACAAAATGAAATACTTAAGGAATTGAGAGAAATCAAAAACAAGCTTGGTTAAAAGAGTGCTTTACTTAATTGGACTCTCAAAGTCAAAAAGCCGGCTCCCTTGATTTAAGAGGACCGGCTTTTAAATACTTACTATAATTTAATTATTATTCTCCAACCATCCCATCCCCATCATTATCTCTCATGTACGGATACAACCAATGATCGTCCGTGATCGGCATGCTGAAACCGGCGTCTTTCGCTTCTTGAATGGTTACTTGACCATTGCCGTTCGTATCAATGCTCGAAACATCCCCTTCTTCCATGGAACGAGAGCTGTCCTCCGCATTCGAAGGTTCGCTGTCCCCTGTTAAACCCAACGACTCATTGACTTCATCCGGGTTGACATTTTCGAAAGTGTCTACAACCTCGCTGCCGTTTATCGTGTAAGTATATTGATACTCAGAAGGGATCTGCGTGTCCGTATCCGGGTACAAAATCACGGCTTCAAAGTTAGTTGCGCCTCCGGCTTTGCTTATCATATTCTCCATGTACGATTGGTCGCCATGACGGTTCAGCGTACTTTCCTGAGGGGTAATATTATAAGCATTAGACACCCCTCCCAAAGAGTCTGCAATAACATGACCTTCGTCTAACACATCACTTTCGACACCTGGTACTTTCGCTTCGTCCGAAAAATATCTACCACTGGATAAGACAGGTTCTTTGTCATCATCCTGGAGAATAATTTCGTCCGCAACGACTCTTACTAATTGACCATGCTCATTCGTAAATGCCCAGTACTCTCTGTCACCAAACCCTATGTCTACGACAACGTTCGATTCCCTTTCCCCGCTTAGATCCCCGCCGTCCACCTCAAGGAGTTCGTATCCTTCAAACGGTGCATCATTCGTTTCGGACGTATCTTGATCAACAACCGCCGAGGCCGTTTCTTCCTGCTGATCCGTCCCTTCCTCTTTCATAGATGTATCTTCAACATTTGCACATCCAGTGATAAAGAAAAACAGGAAAAGTACGATAAAAAACTTTGCTTTCTCTTTCATTTCAGACCCTCCTATTTAAGTTTTTTTGCAATAGACGCCCGCCCTTGTTAAACAAACAGCTGATTGCAGATTAGAAAAAAAGATCAAGTGCTTATAAGACCTGTTTCCTTGCGCCCGTTCCTTTCACATTATGTATTCCTCTTACTAATCGAATGCCCCTTTTACATAGTGAACCCTAACATAAGAAAAAGCAACGTTCCCCATTTTCCTTCCAGCGATGCCCGTTCCATTAACAGACGAACAACACGGCGCCGGCTGATACCTCTAAGCACGAACATTCGAATTCACAGGACTCCTCTCATCCAGCCGGAGATTGGAGGGCAGGGCGGAGACTCCTGCGGGAACAGCGAGACTGGAGAGACCCCGGAAGAGCGGAGTGAAATGCCCCCTGAATATTGGACAATATTCAGGGGGCATTTCTATGAATAAATGGAGTAAAGAAGAAAAGTTAAGCATTGTGTGGAGATATCAAAACGAAAACATCAGTATACGAGGACTTTCCGAAGAACTCGACATCGATAATTC